>PWYF01000239.1 GCA_003567955.1 Thiotrichales bacterium | reverse complement strand
GTTCCGGTCTCGGCGTTGCGACTTTTTGACGTATTCTCGATACGCCTGCAAAGTCGCGCCTTGATACCAAAACACTGGTCAATCCTGAGACGTGACGAATTAATCAGCGTTTCCTTAATTAGCATTTCCAGAACCTGCGCGACAGCTGAACCTATTTCGCCGAAGCAAACGGCGGCGGAATATCCTCGGGGCGATCCTGGGTGATGAAATGGGTGGTGCCGGGCATTTCCACCACCTTGAGATGCTCACCGGCCTCCCGAGCACTGGCCAGCATGGAGGCCCGGTGCAGAATGCGTTCCTCCTCACCGACGAGGATATAGCCGGGCGCACAGGCCCGGTATTCATACAGCCCCGTACCCGCCATCCAGTCATTGATGTCGGCCGCATTGGTGAGCAGCGTCGCGTAACGTTTGGGGTTGAAAAACATCTGGCTGAGCAACTCGCGCTTGCGCCCGCTGACCTTGCCGAAGACTTTGCGGGCATAGGTATCAAACGGAATCCGCTTGATCAGTGGCATGGTGAAAGGCAACAGCCAGCGCGCCACCGGATTGAAGCTGCGCTTGAGAGCACGATGCGGTTCGGCCTGCGGCAACACCGGCGCCTCCAGCACACATTCCACCTGCCGGCTGCTGTCGCAGTGCAGTTCCTGGCGCTGATTGGCGGCATCAATCACCACGGCGCCCCCGCGTGAATGTCCGTGCAAGCGGATTCTATCAGTGGTAGGCAGGTGCTCCAGCGCCTGGTTGAGCACATCCGCGTCGTAGGCAATGGTACCCACCGGGTGTGACGGGGGGCGGGCCCAGGCCGGTGAGGTGGGTGCCAGACCCGCCACCGGGGGATGATAATCGGCACTGGTCAGCAGAATCAGCTCGCAGGCCGGATCACTGTACAGGTCCATAAAATAGCGGTGATCTTCAAGGAAGCCGTGCATGGCAATCACGGTATAAGCCGGTGCCTTTTCACTCCGGCGCACGCTCACATGGGCCTCGCCCACCCTGTACACCTCGCCATCAAAGGGCTCGCTGTTTTGCTGCGGTTGTTCGCGATACATCTGGTAACGGCGCAGCCCCTCAACCACGGCCGCCAGCACCAGAATCAGAATCAATACGCCACCCATGGACATCCTGTTTCTCCCTGAATCAAGTCACCTGTGGCTGAACATACCTTGCCAGAGCATTTAAGGAAACACTGATTTATTCGTCGCATCTGAAGCGGGTCCTGCGGCGTCCATATGCATGGCGCCGTGCGCAGCCGAAGGCTGGTTGCCTTTGCCAGCACGGCAACGCCGCAGATGGGCGCCGCAGGGCAACGCCTGAGGCGTAACGAATAAATCAGTGTTTCCTTAACGAAAGCGCAACCAGCCCGGGACTTGACGCCGACGCTCGCAACAAGGATTCTAGGTGGCCGGCGCCGCGGGCGCCGGAATCACCCTGGAACCAACCGGAAACCGTCATGGCCAGTCCAGACCAGGCAGCTCCTGCCGTCCGCGTGGACAATATAAGCTTTGCACGCGGCAGGCATACGATCTACGAAGATGTCAGCCTGACTATCCCGCGCGGGCGCATCACCGCAATCATGGGGCCCAGCGGCTGCGGCAAGACCACGCTGCTCAAAATGTTCAGCGGCCAGTTGCGGCCACGGACCGGTACAGTCGAGGTTTTTGGCAAACAGGTGCCGCAACTTTCCAGAGGCGAGCTCTACACCTTGCGCAAGCGCATGGGTATGTTGTTCCAGAGCGGCGCCCTGCTTACCGATCTGAATGTCTACGAAAATATCGCCTTTCCGCTGCGCGAGCACACCCGGCTCAATGAAGCCCTGATCCGTCAGATGGTGCTGATGAAACTCGAGCTGGTGGGTCTGCGCGGCGCCCGGGAGCTGATGCCTGAGGAACTCTCCGGCGGCATGGCACGACGGGTGGCACTGGCCCGGGCGATTGCGCTGGACCCCGACATGATCATGTATGACGAGCCTTTCGTGGGCCTGGACCCCATCTCAATGGGCGCCATCGTGCGGCTGATCCGGCTGATGAACGATGCCCTGGGTCTGACCTCGGTGGTGGTGAGTCACGATGTGCCCGAGGTGACTTCGATCGCCGACTACTGCTACATCCTGGCCAATGGCCGCATCATGGGCGAAGGAACACCGGAAGCACTGGCGGATTCAGATTCAGAATGGGTGCGCCAGTTCATGCACGGTGAATCCGATGGCCCGGTGCCCTTCCACTACCCCGCCGCCGATCTGGCCGAGGATATGCTGTGAACGGGCTTTTCGACACTTTGTTCGGCGCCCTGGGGCGCGCCACCCTGTTCCTGGGCCAGGTCATCGGCGGGCTGCCGGGCCTGCTGCCGCGCCCGCGGCTTGTGATCCAGCAGGTGTACGCCGTGGGCGTGCTTTCCATGATCATCGTCATCATATCGGGGCTGTTCGTGGGCATGGTGCTGGGCTTGCAGGGCTACAACACCCTGGCTCGTTTCGGCGCCGCCGAATCCCTGGGCGTGATCGTGGCGCTGTCGTTGATTCGCGAGCTGGGCCCGGTGTTGACCGCGCTGCTGTTTGCCGGCCGCGCCGGTTCTTCCATCGCCGCCGAAATCGGCCTGATGAAAACCACTGAACAGCTCTCGGCCATGGAAATGATGGCTGTGGATCCGATCAAACGGGTCATCGGTCCGCGCTTTATCGCCTCCGTGATCGCCGTGCCATTGTTGACTTTTATCCTCACGGCCATCGGTATATTTGGCGGCCACCTGATCGGCGTGTCACTGCTCGGCGTCGACGCCGGCGCCTACTGGGGCCAGATCCAGAACACAGTGGAATTCCGTGAAGATATTTTCCAGGGTTTGATCATCAAGAGCCTGGTTTTTGGTGTCCTGGTGGGCTGGATCGCCGTCTACCAGGGTTACACCGCCGATCCCACATCCGAGGGGGTCAGCCGCGCCACCACGCACACGGTGGTAATATCCTCGCTGGCCGTACTCGGAATGGACTTCATTCTCACCGGCCTGCTTTTTTCAGGAGTCTGACTTATGCAGACACGTTTGATGGAACTTACCGTTGGGCTTTTCGTATGCCTGGGTCTGGCGGCGCTGCTGATCATGACCCTGCAGGTCAGCACCGACAACGGCATGCGCGGTGGCGAGACCTATACCGTCATTGCCCGCTTCGAGAACACCGGCAGTCTGCGCAGCCGCGCACCCGTGACCCTGGCCGGGGTGCGCGTTGGCCGGGTGGGCAATATCCGCATCAACCCCCAGACCTTTGATGCCGAAGTGGAACTGATCATCAGCAGTCAATACGATTTCATGCCGGATGACACCGGCGCCAGCATCTATACCTCGGGCTTGCTGGGCGAGCAGTACATTGCGCTGGAGCCCGGTGGCTCGCCCAATAATCTTGAAGACGGCGACCGGCTGCGCTTCACCCAGTCGGCCCTGGTGCTCGAACGCTTGATCGGCCAGTTCCTTTCCAGCATGGGCCAGGACTGAACAATGAGTCGCGCGAACACCGCCCTGCAACAACACAGCGCGCGGCTGGACACGTCCGGCCCCGAACGCTGGGAACTGCATGGTGAACTGGTATTTGACACCGTGCCGGCACTGCTTGAGCAGATCGAACAGGCATTGCCCCGCGCCACCTCCCCCCTGGTGGCCAACCTGGCAGGCGTGACCCGCAGTGACAGCGCCGGCATGGCGTTACTGATGGAGTGGCACCGGCTGGCCCGTAACCGGCATATGGCACTGCATCTCGAGCACCCCCCGGAGCAGTTGAGCAAACTCGCCCGTCTTACCGGCCTGGCCGGCCTGCTGGGTATGGAAGACTGAGCCTGTAGCCGTGGGAACCCGCCGACGCAACCTGATCCGCCTGGGCCTGGGGCTGTTGGTGTTGATCGTGATCAGCGGTCACGGCATTGGCGTCTGGCATCTGCCACTGCTGGAACGCCTGGAGCAATTTACCTACGACACCCGCGTCAATCTCACCCTGCCCCAACAACACCCGCAACAGATTGTCATCATCGATATTGATGAAGCCAGCCTGGCCGAACAGGGTCAGTGGCCGTGGAGTCGTGAACGCCTCGCCATGCTGATGGATGTGCTGTTCGAACAGCACGAACTCCAGCTTTTGGGCATCGACGTGGTTTTCGCAGAACGCGACGAGAGCGCCGGGCTGCGGGCACTGGAACGGGCCGTGCAGGACCGGCCGCTGCTGGCGCAAGCACTGCAGACCCTGGCGCCGCAACTGGATCGCGACCGCCGCTTTGCCGAGGCCCTGAGCGAGCGCCCCGTGGTACTGGGGTATTATTTCGAGACCGCGCATCCGGACCGAATGCAGCCCCCGGTAGGCACGTTGCCGGCACCACTGAGCCTGCTGCTGCCCCCGGGCGTGACCACCGGGATGTTGTCGGTGCCACGGCCCAATCGCTATGGCGCCAACCTGCCTCTGCTTCAGGACAGCGCCGCTGGCGGCGGTTTTTTTGACAACCCGAGCCTGGATAATGATGGCGTCTATCGCCGTGTGCCCACCCTGCAACGCTACGATGGCGAAATTTATGCCGGGCTGTCTCTGGCCATGCTCCACACCCTGCTCGGCCAGCCACCGGTGGAACTCGTGATGCCCGACGATGGCGGCCAGCGCCAACTGGAGGCCCTGCGTCTGGGGCCATTTGATATCCCCGTGGACCAGCGGGGCAACGTGCTGGTGCCCTGGTATGGCCCGCCAGGCACTTTTGAGTACATTGCCGCCAGCGATGTACTGGAACAGCGTCTGGAGCCGGGCACGCTTGATGGCGCTATCGCCCTGCTCGGCACCAGCGCGCCGGGCCTGCTGGATCTGCGTGCCACACCGGTTCATCACGTCTTCCCCGGCGTTGAGGTCCACGCCAGCCTGCTTGCCGGCATTCTGGAGCAGCGCCTGCATCACCGGCCCGCCTATACCACCGGCGCCGAGTTCCTCAAGCTGCTGGCCATCGCCGGGCTGATGCTGCTGCTGATCGGACGCCTGCCCGCCTTGTGGATGATGGGCGCGACCGCGCTGCTCGTCGCCGGCGTGACGGCACTCAATCTGCTGGCCTGGCAGACCTACTGGGTGTTGCCGCTGGCGCCGGCGTTGACGCTGGTCTTCGGCCTGTTTCTGATGGATTCAGCCTGGGGTTATTTCGTTGAATCACGCCGCAAGCAGGCCATCAAGCGTGTCTTTGGCCACTACGTCCCGCCGGAGCTGGTCGAGGAAATGAGCGAAGACGCCAGCCAGAGCTTCGCCATGGAGGGCGAAAGCCGCGAGATGACCGTGCTGTTCAGTGATGTCTGTGGCTTTACCACGATCTCAGAGAAACTGCCGGCCCGGGAGGTGCGCCAGCTCATCAATGATTTCCTCACCCCTATGACCGGCGTCATCCATGAACACCGGGGCACCATCGACAAATATATCGGTGATGCCATTATGGCTTTCTGGGGCGCGCCACTGCGGGACCCCGCGCATGCCAGTCATGCCGTGGACGCGGCCCTGGGCATGTATGCGCAATTGCCGGCGCTGAATCAGGCCTTCAGAGAACGCGGCTGGCCGGAACTGGACATTGGCATTGGCCTGAGTACCGGTGAGATGACCGTAGGCAATATGGGCTCGGCCTTCCGCATGGCCTATACGGTAATGGGCGATGCCGTCAATGTGGGTGCACGACTGGAGGCCCTGACGCGCCGTTACCAGCGCCCGATCCTGGTCAGCCCGGCCACGGTGGCCGCCGCACAGGAACACGTATTCCGGGAAGTGGACCGGGTGCAGGTCAAGGGCCGCGAGGAAGCGGTTACCGTGTACGAACCCCTGGGTCGGCGTGCGAAGCTCGACGAAGCAACCCTGACTGCACTGGAACGCTATCACCAGGCCCTGGCCGATTATCGCGATGGTAACCACCAGGCGGCGCGCTCTGCCCTGGAATCGCTACTGGAAGCCGAGCCGGACAATCCGCTTTATGCCTTGCATCTGGAACGTGCCCGGAACACAGGTTAATCCCTCAACCACCCCCGGCAGAGCTGCTGGTATGATGAAAACCAGGCCTGGTCGCAACCAGAGACGACGGGGCGGCCCGGGGATGACTTATGGCATTTGAAAGTCCTCGGCAAACAGGGCGGTGCCCAGCAACTCCCATGGCACATCATCGGCGTCAAGGCCGGCAGCATTGAAGAAGCTGATGAG
>PWYF01000130.1 GCA_003567955.1 Thiotrichales bacterium | reverse complement strand
GTGCTGACAAGGCTATGTACAAAGCCAAGCAAGAAGGTAGAGACCGTGTGCGCCGCGCCCCTCATAACAATCGCGTCAATTAGGACGCTCGCAAGCTCGCGCCTATTACGCGGGCGTTATGCGATCGGGCGGTAGGTCAGATAATAGCTCTTGATCGGTTTGGCTCACCACATTGAAATTTTAGGAAAGACAATGGAATTCCCAGAAGCCCTATTTAAGAAAATCGAAACGTTACGTGAAAAAGCAGTCGAGTTTAGAGATCGAGACGAAGAGATAAGGCGCACCGGCGGCGACGCTGGAGTAACGCTGGGCAATCTTATCAGTACATGTGAAGAAATAGGTCGGCTAAATGATCAGCTGCGGAAGGAACTAGATAAAGTACAGTCCGATTCAAGTGGGCACTAGCGGAGCAAGGTGCTTTCCGGAGTAGTGTGCATGAATCAGTCGCATAACAAGTCGCTCAAGTTCGTTCCGCGCTTCGCGCTCCACCGGACGCGGCTAACGCCGCGCCGCTTAGCTTAGACGTTATGTGCTGGAGATTTAGATGAGTCCCACAGTATTCCGTGAACGCGGTTACCGGTTCTTTTTCTTCTCCCGTGAGGAACCGAGAATTCACGTGCATGTCATATCGGGAGATGGAGAAGCCAAGTTCTGGCTGGAGCCGGAAATTGAGTTGGCCAAGAATTTTCGCTACAGTCGGAAGCAGATCAAGGAAATTGAGATCCTTATTGAGGAGCATTATGATGAGCTCATTGGCGCCTGGCGAGAGCACTTCGGCAGTTGAGGTAACGAATATCTCCAGCTTTGGAGTCTGGCTCCTAGTTCGAGAGAAGGAAATGTTTTTGCCTTACGACGAGTTTCCTTGGTTCAAGGACCGCCCGGTAAGGGAAATTCTCAACGTTGAGGAACCGCAGCCAGGTCATTTCTATTGGCCCGAGCTCGATGTCGATCTAACGGAAGAAATTATCGAGCATCCTGAGCGCTTTCCCAAGCGGGCTAAGCACATAACAAAGGGTTCAACCGGACCCCGGTAAGCTTCGGGGCGGCAAAGCCGGTCTGGCTCCGTGGCGGGGCCGGTTAACCCAAACGTTATACGCTACGGCAGATGCGAATCTGGATCCATACGCTCATGAAGGATCCGAATGATTTCCACCATGTCAGTGACCCGGTAGTAGATTACGTGGGAGCCTTCGGGAAACTTGCGGTAACCCGGAGAAATCTCATCACAGGTGTTACCGATCGAGTCATTTTTACTTAAAAGCACAAACGCTTCATCAAGCTGCCCAAGGTAGTGGTTTCGCTTAGCCTTCCCCCATCTTCGTTCAGTGAACCGACCAATGCGGAGCAAATCCTGTCTAGCGGCTCGGGAGACCCGGAATTGGCCTTTAGCCACTTGCGCTCTCGTCCAGTTCGGAGATCACAGATTCCAGCGAGTAATTGTCGAACCCGCTTTCCTCGCCTTCCCGAAGTGCCTGCCGTAAAGCTCGAACCTTTTCCTCTCGTTCCTCAAGCAGCCGCAGGGCTGCTCGTATTACCTCGCTCGCCGAACCGTAGCGGCCTTCCGCCAGCTGTTGGGAAATGAACTCGTCAAAGTGCCCGCCTAATGTAATGCTAGTGTTCCTTGCCATACTGAACCTACCGGATACCGGAAAATACCCAAATATGGTACACGCCTATAACAAAGGGTTCAACCGGACCCCGGAAAGCTCCGGGCCGGTAAAGCCGCGCGAGTTCGGTGGCGGGAGCTACCATCAAATCTGGTGTATGAGCTGACTTGAAAAGCGGCGGCAAACCCTGCTGAAATTAGTAGTGCTAACCAACTGATTTCAGACAAGGAGAATGCCGCCATGAGTAACGATACGACAGTTCCTTTCCACAATCCAGCTTTCCGAGACGAGATGACCGACTTGATCCGTGCTCATGCCCAGACCGCCATCCACCAGGCCATTCTGGCCGAGCTGGAAGCCTTCCTGGGCGAGCACGACGACACCGACAGTCAGGGCCGTCGAAATGTGGTTCGCAACGGCTACCAGCCTGAGCGCGAGATCCTGACCGGTGTGGGCCAAGTGTCAGTTCAGTTGCCCAAGACTCGCGACCGCGCCGGCCTTGGGCGCTGCTTCCGTTCGCTGATCCTGCCGCCCTACCTGAAGAAGACCCGGCGCCTGGAAGCGGTACTGCCTTGGTTGTACCTGAAGGGGGTGTCGACCAACGACTTCGATGAGGCGCTGACTGCGCTATTTGGCGAGTCCGTTCGAGGACTGTCGCCGGCCACCATCAGTCGGCTGAAGTCGGTCTGGCAGGAGGACTACAAGGCCTTCTGTCAACGCGATTGGCGCGGGCACGAGATGGTTTATCTCTGGGCCGACGGGATCTACATCAATGCGCGTGAGGCCGACCGCCGCTGCGTGCTGGTGCTGATCGGCTGCGATGCCCATGGAAAGAAGCATTTCCTGGCCATTGACGAGGGGTTCCGGGAGTCAACCGAGAGCTGGAAGGAGCTGCTTCTTAGCCTTCGTGACCGCGGTTTGAGCAAGCCTCCGAAGCTGGCCGTTGGTGACGGCGCCATGGGCTTCTGGGCCGCCTTGAGTGAAGTCTATCCGGAGACCCGCCAGCAGCGTTGCTGGGTACACAAGACCGCCAATGTCCTCGACAAGCTACCCAAGCGAGTGCAGCCGCAGGCCAAGTCCATGATCCATCAGATCTGGCAGGCCGATACCCGAGAGTCGGCCGAGAAGGCCTTTGACCGGTTCCTGGCGATCTTCGGAGACAAGTACCCCAAGGCGACCGACAACCTGGCTTCAGACCGTGACCGGCTGCTGGCCTTCTACGACTTCCCGGCCACCCACTGGCAGCATCTGCGGACAACCAATCCGATCGAATCGACCTTCGCCACGATCCGGTTGAGGACGGCCAAGACCAGAAACTGCTATAGCGTCGACACCGGCCTGGCTTTAATGCATCAGTTGGCCATGAGTGCACAGAAGCGCTGGCGAAGAATTCGAGGTTTCCGGCAATTGGCCGATGTCATTGCCGGCGTGAAGTTCATCGACGGAATTGATGAACGCAAAATCAGCAGGGCTGCCGCTTGATCAAGAAGTGTCCATACACCAGACTTGACAGTAACTCCGGTGGCGGGGCCGGTTAACCCAACCGTTAGGATGCGACATCCGCGAGAATGCGCATGAGTCTAGCTAACAGAATCGGGTATCTTTCATCGATCGGCCTTTTCGTTGTAGGCGTAGCGTACGTGCTGGTCGTGGTGTTCGGCATTTCACAAGCCGGTTTAGACGATCCGATCGTCGATCCGACCCTGGCCGTTATGGAGGCGCTTACATTGTTGTCGGCTCCTCTCGTCGTTGCTGTCATGGCATCGATCTACGAAACCGCGAGCCGGGATCGCAAGGTATTTGGTGTCATGGCTCTGGTATTCGCTGGGGTCATGGCGGGCCTTACCAGCGCCGTTCACTTCATAGCGCTGACGTCCGGGCGCCAAACTGATTTCGTCGTGCTGGAATGGCCATCCACGCTTTACGCCGTTGAGCTTCTCGCGTGGGATTACTTTCTGGGGCTGTCCCTTCTCTGCGCCGCCCTTGTTTTCGTCGGATCCGGAATCCGGGCCTTTGCTCGATGGTCTCTCGTTGCAGCCGGTGTGCTATCGCTGATTGGTATCATTGGCCCCATCGTCGGCGATATGGCATTTCAGCGGATAGGCATACTCGGCTACGGCGTCGGACTCCCCATCGCGGCGTTGGTGCTATCAAGATTCTTCCGCAGGAACGAAGACTCATGAGGAAAGACGAGATTGAACGAACCATCCTAACAACCGGTTGCAGCTGACGGGCCGCTGCTCAGCCCGCCGCTGAACCGGAGCGTTATGCAGTCTTGGCAAAGGGGCAATAGGTGAGCTTCGAGATAGTAGGTGAAATAGAAGGCATTGAGACCTTTGCTGTTGGCCGTTCCATTCGTGAACTTCCGCGCCTACAGAAAATCTACGGTAAGGGACGGTGGAGAAAACGAAAGGGATTTGCCACTGTCCGGCTGCCGAGTGGCGTAGAACGAGCCGCAGAGATACACTGGTACGAAGCCACTGGCATCGGATGCAAGGAATTCAAGATCAAGCGCTTCTTGGAAAATTGAAATGAATCAGCATTTTGTGATCTGTATCGACAATGAGGAGTATCCGGCCTCTCTGGAGCGTCGGAAGCTTTATGAGGTTATTCCGGACCCAGATGCAGAGAGCCTGGGCCAGATTCGGGTCAAGGACGAGTCTGGAGAAGATTACCTATATCCGAAAGAGCTTTTCGTAACCGTCGAGTTGCCATCTAGCACTGAGAAGGCGGTAATTTCCGCTGCATAACAAAGCGCTCAAGTTCGTTCCGCGCTTCGCGCTCCACCGGACGCGGCTAACGCCGCGCCGCTTAGCTTCAACGTTATGTGATTGACACCCGTAACGGGGCAGGTTACACTAAGCTTCATGATTCGGAGTTTCAAGCATAAGGGCCTTAAGCGATTCTTCGAAACGGGAAAGACTTCGGGAATCCAGGCCCAGCATGCGAAAAAGCTCCGTTTAATACTCGGCCGTCTTCATGCTGCACGGCAGCCGATGGACATGAGTCTTCCAGGGCTTCGGCTTCACGAACTAAAAGGAAATCGATCTGGAACCTGGGCAGTTGATGTCAGTGGAAATTGGCGAATTACCTTTCGGTTTGAAGGCGAGGATGTCGAGATTGTGGACTATGAAGATTATCATTGAGGTGCCGCATGCTGATGCACAATCCGCCACATCCTGGTGAAGTTATTCGCGAGCTTTGCCTCGAGCCGTTAGATCTATCTGTCACCGAGGCTGCAAAGGCCCTGGGTGTCAGTAGGAAAACCTTGAGTGCCATTCTAAACGGACGAGCCGGTATCAGCCCTGAAATGGCTGTTCGGCTGTCGATTGCCTTTGATACTACCTCGGAGAGTTGGCTCAACCAGCAAAGCCAGTACGATCTTTGGCATGCTGAGCAGCGCCGCAAGGAGCTGCAGGTCAAGCGTCTTGTTGCAGCGTAATCCCAACCCACCACATAACAATTCGCTCAAGTTCGTTCCGGCCTTCGGCCTCCACCGGACGCGGCTAACGCCGCGCCGCTTAACTTAGACCTTGGCTCTAAAAATAGATAGATTGACAGAGTGTAGCCACAAGGCTACACTATGCTGGTGGTAGAGGTAAGGAAAACCAAGGTATTTGCCGACTGGTTGGATGGTTTGCGGGATGCTCGGGCCAAGGCCCGGATTCTCGTCCGGCTTCGGCGACTGTCACTTGGGAATTTCGGTGATTGGAAGTCAATCGGTAGCGGAGTTTCCGAGCTAAGAGTCGACTATGGCCCAGGGTATCGGATCTACCTAACCCGCCAGGGAAACTCGGTGGTGATTCTTCTGGCCGGAGGAACCAAAAAGTCCCAAAGTCGCGATATCAAGCGAGCCATTTCATTGGCCCAGGAGTTGTAAACAGCCATGAGCAAAACACGAACCTCCGAATTTGACGTAGCCGAGCATCTTCGCACTGACGAAGAAATCGAAGCGTATCTGGAAGCATGTTTTGAAGATCCAGAGGCAGACGCCGCGTTCATTGCTAAAGCCCTGGGTGACATAGCTCGAGCCAAAGGCATGAGCCGGGTCGCCCGGGATGCGGGCCTGTCACGAGAAAGTTTATATAAAGCACTATCTGGTGAGCGCTCGCCCGAGTTTGAAACCATTCTCAAGGTCACTCGAGCCTTGGGCATTCAACTCCATGCTGGCATCGCGGCCCAACAAAATGCTCAAGCGGACGCGGGGTAAGCTCCGGGCCGGCGAAGCTGGGCTGGCTCAGTGGAGGGGCCGGTTAACCCAAACGTTAGCTTTCAGGGTGCGGTGCTTGCATTTAGCGATGTGATACTTTAGTATCACTGTATGCGAACTGAACTCGTCACGACTCTGAAACGAAAAGCCACAGATCTGCTGTCGGACTTGGCCAAGGATAAGGAGCCAATCCTGATCACGCAGCATGGACTGCCTTCGGCATATCTCATTGATGTAGATAGCTACGAAGGGCTCCAGGCCAGGATGAAGCTGTTGGAAGGGATAGCCCGGGGAGAGCACGCTGTGGATGAGGGGCGCACCGTCTCGAACGATCAAGCCAAGGCCAAGATGGCCCGATGGCTGAAGTAATT
>PWYF01000160.1 GCA_003567955.1 Thiotrichales bacterium | reverse complement strand
CGCGCGTGCGAGTCCGGTATAATTACTTCACGAGCATTCAAGTTATACTTTACGTTTGTGGCGTTTTGATGCCCTCGGTTTGTTGCAGGGGAGCAAGCCGTGATGCCTGACCCCGCATCATGGCATCGGTGTTGATCATGGAGCTGATCGATTATTTATACATGAACGCGCTGTTTGCCACGGCGTGGTTATGCACGGCGGCATTTCTGGTCGCCGGGCTGTTTTCGTTCATGCGTTACCGGCAGCTTGATCGCTATTTCATGCTGCCAACCTCCTATGCCCTGGCCAGCCTGGCCGCCGCGGTTTACCTGATCAGCGTGGGCATGATCCGGCTGGCCTATCACCTTGAGCAACCCGATGACGCGGTGCTGTATTACCGCCTTGCGCTGGCGGCAGCACCGCTGTGCGGGTTTGCCTATATCTTCATGCATGTGTTGTTGCTGGAAGGTGAAGCCCGTCTGTGGCGGCGCAGTCTGGCCGTGCTCGGCGGGGGGTCTTTGCTGGCTGCGGTATTGCCCTGGTTGCCACCGCCGCTGGGGATGTTTGCCAGCTCCGAGCTGGTGGTGCTCGACTATGCCATGCGGGCCGACTATAGCCTGGCGGCGCTGGTGTATTTCCCTATCCCGCTATTGCTGGTGGGCTATCTGGTGGTCACAGTCATCCGCGGGACCCTGCGACTGGGGCGTCATCGTCCGTTCTGGACTATTCACAGCGTCACCCTGTCTATTCTGGCGGCCACGCCTGTGATCGATTTGCTGAGAGAGGCCGGTATCATCCTGTTCCCCTTTCCGGTGTCCTGGGCCGGTTTTGCGTTATTTCACCTGAGCGCGGCCGGGGTATTTGCTACCACCTACGCCGATCTGCTGGAGCGCAACGAGGTTCACAGCCGTGAAATCCGCCGTTTGAGTCACGAACTGATTCACGATGATCTGACCCGGCTGCATTCGCGCCGCTATATCGATGCCATGATTCATGAGCGTCTGGGCGAACGCGAAGGGGCGAAGCCGGGGGCGCTGCTGTTTATAGATCTGGATGACTTCAAGGCAGTGAATGATATTTATGGTCACCAGGCGGGTGATGCATTGCTGGTGGCTATCGCACGGCAAATCGAGCGCGTGCTGCGACAGGGGGATGTGGCGGCCCGCTGGGGGGGTGACGAGTTTCTTGTGTTCCTGCCCGGAACCGACCAGGAGGCGGCCATGCAGGTGGCCGATCGGCTGGGTGAGGCTGTACGCATTGCCACGGTGCACGCCGGTGGCCGCGATGTGCGGGTTACCGCCAGCATCGGCTATGCTCCCCTGACCGAAGATGCGGTGGCCGCTGCCGATCTGGCCCTGTTTCAGGCCAAGGCTGATGGCAAGAACCGGGCCAGCGCCGTTTGAATCGGGCTGGTTCTGGCAGTGCGATGCGAGCTTTCACGCAGCCGGCGCAAGCGCCCCGGCCTTTCGATAACTTCGCTGAAAATCCGGGGAAAGGTGTCTTTTCCCGTCTTGTTTAGAAGAAAACTAGCGCCACACAGGCTGGGGTGCTGTAATCTTGAGCGGATATAGAGCTAATGTTTGTCATCCGGGTAAGGCTCGCGTAGATTCGATTTTTCAGCGACTGTTGCCGCCGCAGGGCCCGCTGAGGCGCGACGAATTAATCAGTGTTTCCCTGGGTTTTTATGTTTTGTTGTAAATGCGCACAAACTGTGCGGGTACGATTTTCACCGCAGGGTTCGCTGGGGCGAGAAAAACCGGTGATTATTTCAAATTCAGGATGACATAATCTGTTTTGCAGATATGTTGATAATCAGTACGTTCCCGAATGTTCTGAAATATAGCAGCCTTGTTTTCAGAAGTGGAATACGGAGAGCATGCATGCTCATAGCTGTATATGTGATGCACTTCCTCGGTAATTCACCATCCAGCCAGGGGTTTTTTATTGAGCCTGGGGAAGGGGCATGAGCAGGCAGCGCTTTTTCTTTACCCATGTCATGAAAGCAGCGGGTACGAGCTTCCTCAGATATGCCCATGCCAATCTTGAAGCAGAGGCATTTTTTTTTAAAGGTGGTGCAAATTCTTTGCGCCACCATTTTGATGGCCATCTGTCAGACCTTGAGTGCCTGGATATCATACTCAAAGTAGAGCCTGAGGTGTTTCGATATCTACCCTGGCATGGTGCCCGTTTTTTTGAGGGGCACATGCCAGCAGTTGTGAGTCGAACGCTGGAGACCGAGACAAAGCAGGTGCATTGCTTGACTGTATTGCGCCACCCGGTGCAACGGGTCGTATCCCATCTGGTTCAGGAGGCGATGTATACCTATGGTCAGGCACACCTGTCTCAAGGTATTGAAGCAATATATCGTAATTCGTCCTGGCGAAATGCACACGGCGTTAATTATCAGAGCAAACTGTTCTCCATGGACGAGTCCGAGACTTTTGCCGACGGGAGCATTACCCAAACCTGGCGGGAGGTTATGCGCTTGATGTTGTTGATAACCAGCGCTCCAAGTTTCGCGCAGCGTCTGGAGGCTGCGGCCAGTCTGGCTGAGAAATACCAGAACCGCATACAAAATTATAGCGCTGACTCGGAGAATTCGGCCTCGCAGTTTGAAAACGTGAGTCAGAGTTTTGGTCGTGTGATGCCTCAAAGCGCGGTTCTGGAAATCACTTCCGGGCGACTGTCTTCAGCGTGCGATGCGCTGGAGAATTTTGCTCTTGTCGGTATTGCCGAGCAGATGCATGAGGTGGCTGAATATATGGCGTGGCGCTTTGGCTGGAAAGGTCCTGTCAAGCAGGTGCGCCCCGGAGTGCCAGTTCAACCTTCCCCGGCGCTCCTGAAACAGATAGCCCGGGATAATGAGGCCGACATCGAGTTCTACAACTATGCCCGCACACTGAGTTCAAAACGCAAGCAGGAAAGGCTTCGCAGTTATCATATCCTTTGAGTTTTTTTGTGCGAGTTGTCGTATTTTAAGGTATTTATGGCAGGGCCTGAGATGGAAGAACCGGAGGCGCGGGTTTTGTGCCGGGAATCCGGGTCGATGACCCGGGATACGGGCGAAGGCCGGGGTTTTATTCATCCGCGACGGGTGATTGGCTGATGCCTGTATCATGCAGAAGGCCTGCTCACCAGGGGGTACTCCATTGCTCAAAGTGGTGGGCCAGAGCCTGGTGAGGTTATGACTTTAAGCAAGAGGCGCCAATGGGGGAATCACGTTTTTTCTTTGTGCATGTCATGAAGTCGGCGGGAACCAGTTTCCTGCGCTATGTGCATGAGAATCTGGGTAGTCAGGGGCCGTTTTTCCGTGGGGAAAACTCTTTTGCCAACAGGTTTCGTGGGTCCGGTATAGATGGGAGTGCGCTGGATTTTATTCTCAAGAATGAACCCGAAGTGTTCCGGTATTTGCCATGGCAGGGGGCCTGTTTTTTCGATGGTCATATGCCTTTTGAGGCTAGTCGGTTACTCGCTTCGGGATCGAGCCGGGTAAACTGCCTGACCATCCTGCGTCATCCGGTTGAAAGAGTGGCGTCTCATCTTTTGCAGGACAGTGGTCGTGCGAATACTCAAGCGAAGTTGGTTCAGGGCGCGAAATCACTCTATGAAAATCCGAGCTGGTGGTTGGCGTATGGGCGAGACTATCAGGTCAAGCTTTTTGCCATGACGGCATCTGAAACGCTTGCCGATGAGAAAGTTACTTCAAAATGGCTTCATATTATGCAGTTACTTGTGCTGGCGGCATGTGCGCCTTGCTCATCTCAGCGCCGGGATGCGGCAGCAAGAATTATTTCCGAGGGGGATGAATGGAACAAATTCGAGGATAGGGGCGAAGTTCCTGAGTTGGGGTTCCAAAATCTCAACGCAGATTTCGGGCGAATAATTCCACAGAGTGCGCCCATCGAAGTTACCGCTTCCAGGTTCGAGGTCGCATGTGACAGGCTGGAGAGTTGCTTTGCTATAGGCTTGACGGAAGAAATCCACTATATGGCGGAGGAAATGAATCGCCACTTTAACTGGCGACCTGCCAGGCTCAAGTGGGCCAATCAGGGCTCCGGACACTGTTTGTCTTCTGCTTTTCGTAAACAGATTGCAAGGGATAATGAGGCTGATATCGAGTTTTATCAGTATGCCCGAAGACTGGTGGCCAAAAGATATCGCGAGGGAGTGCGGAAGTACTTCTTGTAACCAGTAGTGTACCGCCGTGGCAGCACAGGGAGAGCGCGTTGACGGCACTGACCCCGGACGCTATTGTCTGCAGGAATGTCCGGGCGATGTTGCCTGCGTTTGCCCGATGTGTGGTGGCGGGCAAACTTTTCTGCCTCCTGCAAGGATTCCCCGGAGGTGTTCTGCCGTGGTTGATCCATGCTTATGGGTAATGTCCTGAATTCACTGGAGGCGCGCTAAATGCGGAAAGATATACGCCGGTTTGTCCAGTTGGCGAACGAGACGTTGCCCTTGCAAGATGTGATTTATGAGTTCGGGGCACTACAGGTGGCGGGGCAACCTGAAGTGGAAGATTTGCGCTCCCTGTTTCCGGGGCGCCCTTATGTGGGTTGCGACATGCGCCCGGGGCCGGGCGTGGACAAAATTTTAAATTTACACAACCTCGATCTGGAAGAAGGCAGTGTTGGCAGTGTGATATGCATGGATACCCTGGAGCATGTCGAGTATCCGCGGGAGGCGGTTAGAGAAATTTTTCGCATTCTCGGGGATGATGGAATTGCCGTGCTTAGTTCGGTAATGAATTTCCCCATTCATGGTTACCCACAGGACTTCTGGCGTTTTACGCCTGAAGGGTTCCGGTCACTGCTGAATTGTTTTGATGATTGTTTTGTCGGTTATTACGGACATGATGATTTTCCTCATACTGTGGTGGGGCTTGGTTTCAAGGGACAGCAGCCCCCCGAGCTTTCCGATTTCAGGCAGCGTTATGAACAGTGGCGCCATCGTAATAACCTCATTCTGGAAAAGCTGACCGGAGAGCGTATCAGAAAGGGTAATACTGCCGAGAGTCAATAAATACACGAGGGGAATCCCGCCCCGCTTTTGAATCACGCGAGCACGGAGCCTGGTCTGACATGAACTGGTATCAATTCAAGAAGATATTGTTGAGCCCTTATATCTGGTACAAGCGCCGCAAGGAAAGGCACCAGGCTCCTTTCATGAAAAACATGATGGAGCAGCACTATTATCGCCCCACCATCTACCGCTTTGTGCGTGCCACGATTCTAAACAATGACATCATGTACCAGGCGCCCTTGAACAAGGGCGATATCGTGCTTGATGTGGGTGCCTACCATGGCAAGTGGGCCAATCGCGTTTACGAACTCTACCAGCCGCGAATTTTCATGTATGAACCCGACCCGCCCTCGGTGCGCAAATTGCAGCAGATGTTTGCGGATAATGAAGATGTCGAGTTGCGCGAGTACGGGCTTGGAGCCCGGGATGCCCAGCTGGAGATGATCCAGAAGGGGATGGGGTCAAGTTTTTATGGCAGCAACACCAAGGGCCACAAGATCATTACTGCGCCCGTGCGTGATATTGCCAGCGAGCTCGACGAACTCGGTTATGAGCAGGTTGATCTGATCAAGCTCAACATTGAGGGTGGCGAGTACGATGTCATGGAACGACTGATCGAAACTGACTGGTTGCCGCGGGTACGTATTTTCATGATCCAGTTTCATGAGTGGTTCGATGGCGCTCACAGGCGACATCGCAGAATTCACCGCGCGCTGCGCAAGACCCACGACGTATCCTGGCGTTATCCCTTCATCTGGGAGCAATGGATCAGAAAATAAAGCCCTGCCGCTTTATCGGGCATGCTAGCTCTGGCTGCGCGGGCGTGCGGTCAGCGGGTCGATGGTGTCTTCGCCGACTTCCGGCTCGGGCGGTGGTCGTTTCACCCAGATATCCGGGGTGGGTTTGTCCATCAGGGCACGCAGGATCTCGCGATTGTTGATGATGAAATCCCCCCAGGCCGGGTCACTGCCAAGATTGTTGCTTTCTATGGGGTCGGCTTCCATATCATAGATCAGGTGCACATCGGCTCCGGTGTGCCAGACTTGTTTGTAGCGCCCCTGGCGGATCATTGGCCAGCCTTCGGTGGTGCTGGAGTAGACGGCGCGTTCAGGGTCTGCTTCGCTGCCGGCCAGCACATCGGCCAGACTGAGTGAGTCCATGTCAGGCGTGGGCAAGGGTACCCCGGCAAGTTCCAGTGCGGTGGGCACATAAT
>PWYF01000050.1 GCA_003567955.1 Thiotrichales bacterium | reverse complement strand
TCGAAGCCGCCGGAAAATTCCAGCAGTTCCTCGGGGCATTCGATGAAGTTACTGTAATGGCCGGTGTGCATGAAATTACCGAGGTCGCTGACCCGCCGGTCGCCGTCACCGGCTGAGAAGTCATTATCAAACTTGTGCACGGGAAACAACGCCCGCACGCCCTTGGCGTGGTACTCGTCGAGTCTTGCGACAACCTCTTCCTCAGTGCAGCGCTCGTTATCGCCAAAGGGCACGAGGAAACAATCGAAGAGGTCTGATACCTCGATACCCAGCACCACTGCCAGCTTGCCGGCACGGATTTGCTCACGCGCCTCTTCGGGACTGAATACAATGCGGAACCAGCCCTTGCCGGGGCCGCCCGACTGGGCATCGATATAACGCTCAAGCGCGAATGTATCCTCAATGATGCGGTCCGCCGTGACCATATCGCTGCAGCTATCGCGGAGCGGCTGGGTGCCGATACCCACCACCAGTTCACACAGCACCTGGTTGCTGGTGACATGCTGGACCAGCAAGCGCATACCCGCCAGATAGGCACGTTCCATCCACTTGTAATACTGCATCTGGTGGGTCGAACTGAAAGGCGCATTGGGCCAGTCGGTGAAATCCGGGTAACCGGCCGTAACGTGGTCGTCCTCGGGCAACTCCCCGACCTCGAACAGACTCTGCAGGCCGACAAGATCATTCAGGCCATCGTTGAAAGCAAAGCCGATGAAATCCTTGCGCCCCCCCTCGCCGTGACTGAGTTCACAGTCATGCAGGGCGTGTTCCCCCCCGAGTGGATGGAAAGGCGCGCCGTGGAAGGCACCACCCCCGCCGAAAGCACGGTTGCTGAAAAGATGGGCGTGTGTCTCCACGAAGCCGAACACGTCGCCGTCCTCGAATTCAGTCATACCCACTGCACCGGTCGCGTCCACGGTAAGCTCGGGGAATTCGGCACACCCAAAGTCGGGGATAAACCTCAGCTCCGCCGCATCGCCGGGGTCACCCAGTTCACCCGCCGCAGTGATGTAACCCCCCGAACGAATATGCTGCAACAAAAAAAGACCGCCCGGGGCGGCTTCCAGCAGCCATTCACCCTCGGATTGCCGGCGGTCCTCAATAATGAGCTCGCCTTCAACCTCACGGACTTCAGCCACAAGCTCTGGTGCGGAATAAAGTGTCAGGCCGTCAGTGGAGACCAGATAATTACCCTCCCGGGTATAGAGCAGATATTTGCCAAGGTCTGAAGGTCTCATCAGAAAACGATCGGCAGCGCTCTGGTTGGATGTAAGCGTCGAGCCTTCTTCGGTGTCCACGGGCGCGGCGATGAAATTATCTCCACGGCGATCCACGCCGATGACGTAACAGCCATTGGCCACGGCGAATACCGAATCCTCATCAACAGCAGCAACATCGCCACTACTGCCAAAACAACCGGCAAGCACAAGGGTAGCGATGCCCGTAACAAGGGCGCGTGTCAATCGATTCATGGCCTGGCCTCTCAGGTCTGAAGGTTAAAAGCAGAACCGTCCGTCGCGGCGAACCGGAAACGGATAGTCATTAAATTGTCATTTTCTATGTTTGTTATTTTTGTTATCCGGCCGGGACACCCGGTTTGCCGAGTGAGAGCGTTCGGAAGAAAAGCGACTACCGCTTTATGCAACTTCGCTCAAACATGACCCATCCACACTTTCTTTTATAAAGCCTTGCCAACCGAATGGCAATCGCAGCCCCCAAACACCTGGAGAGGAGCACACCCTCCGGCAGCTTCATCCCCGAACGAAACACGATTAACTTTGCAGTCTTTGCAGGCTTTGCGCGAAGCGCACACTACCCTCCCGCGCCAAAGGCGCGGTCCTGAAACCTCAGACCCTGGACTTGTGACGCCCGCGCGAACGCGCGGGCTTTATCTATACATCCTGATGTCCGCCCGCACGCGGCTGCCATCGTCGATGTGGTCGCCCGGGTGAGTAATCACCACCTCGCCCGGCGACAGGCCCTCGGTGATCTGCGTCCACAGGCCGCTGCGCCGGCCGGTATTCACCTCGCGAAGTCGTGCGCGGTCATCCTCGACCACAAAGACCGACCACCGATCCTGGTCCCGGAACAGCGCGCTGGTGGGCACATGGATCACCTCATCGCCCTGCCAGAGAACAAAGCGCGCCTCCACCCGGAAGCCATCGCCCAGCGAGGTCCATTGCTCGCGCGGCGAGGTAATCTCCACCAGCACCGGTACCCGCTGCTCATCCACCCCCAACGCCGAGACGCGAGTAAAACCCGAAGGCTCCACCCGGCGTACACGGCCCTGCAATGCTTCATCCTGCCCCCAGCGCTCGAGCACGACAGGCATATCGGAGCGCACGCGCACGGCGTCCATGGAAAGCAGGTCCACGCGCACTTCCAGGGTGTTCAGATCACCAATTTCCAGAACGGGTTCACCCGGCTGCACCGGCCCTTCACAGCAACGGTGGCGTTGCGTGATGGTGCCACTGATCGGCGCCCTGACCTCCAGGGTGGGCTGTTCACCCGGCGAGCGCTCGCCGTCAGCGATCTCCACCACGGCACGGGCGGATTCAAGCTCGAATCGCGCCACTTCCACCGCGTGGCGGGCGGCACGCTCGGCGGCCCGGGCTGAATCACGCTCGCTCTCCCGGCGATCCCGCTCCCCGGAAGGGATCACCCCGCGTTCATGCAATTGCGCGGCCCGTTCAAATTCGGTTTCCGCCAGACGCAATTGTGTCTGGCGTGCTTCCAGCTCGGCTTCCACGGCCTCCAGCCGGGCGCGGGCGGCAGCCACGGCCTCGCGGGCCTGCTCACGGGCACGGGCATCCAGCGCCGGTGTGGGCATGGCCTCCAGCTCAAACAGCACATCGCCCGCCTCGACCTCGTCGCCCGGTTCCAGCGCCACCCGGCGCAGGAAGCCACCAATGGGCGCCGAGACACGGTGCGGATCACGCAACCAGGTGCGGCCCTCGTCCTCCACATATTCGGCGAACTCGCCCAGGCGCACCTCGGTGGCGCTTACCGGCACCGGTGAGGGCCGCAAGGCCAGCGCCAGGACCAACAGCAACACCAGGCCGGCGGCGATCACCAGTATCTGTTTGCGGGTCAATTTGAGTTTATCCAACATGGCTCTACTCTACGGTTTTGAGGGCGGAAAGCATATCCAGACGCGCCAGCCGCCGGGCCACCAACGCCACCGACAGAGCCGCAGCGGCAAGCACCCCGGCGGCAGCAAAGGCGTAAGTCTGGTGGGTGATAATAAAGGGGATACGGTACAGATCCAGCGCCATGGCCTCGGTCAGCAGCCAGGCCATGCCGGTGCCGACCAGCCAGCCCAGCGGAATCGCCAACAGGGTCAACAGCACCAGCTCGCCGATCAGGATCCAGGCCACTTCACCCCGGGTAAAGCCGAGCACTCGCAAGGTGGCCATCTCGCGGGCGCGCTCGGCAAAGGCAATACGGGCATTGTTGTAGAGCACGGCAAACGCGATAGAGCCGGCCAGCAACAGCAAAATGCCCATCATCACCAGCACCGTGTCGGCGATGTATTCACGGATCTGGCGTGCGGCATCGGCCAGCATGCCGATGCCGGCCACCTTCGGCACATCCCACAGCCGGTCGAACAACTCCTGCTCCTGGGCGCGGTCGGTCAGCAGCCAGGCCCCGGAAATGGCCGGACCCTCTCGCAGCAAGCGGTTCAGCGCGGTGATTTCCATATAGGCGCTCACCCCCAGCGGCTCGCTGACCACGCCGGCCAGCGCCACCTCCACCGTGCGCCGCTGCCCTTCCATGATCTCCACCACAACCCGGTCGCCGGTTTGCAGGCCCAGATAATCGGCCAGATAGTCGGTCATCACCAGCCCCTCGGGCGGCAGACTGAGATCACGGCCGGCGTCATCTATCAGCCCGCGTAACTGCGGACGGGCCGCCATGCCCTGGATGGCGGTGCGGTACTCCTGGCGGCCATGCACCAGCCGTACCGGCACATTGCGATAGCCCTCCACAAAGCGCACACCGGGCTGCTGGCGCAACTCGGCCAGGGCGCGCGCCGGCGTTGGCTGGGAGAAGTGCAGGACCACATCCATCTTGAGCACCGTGCGGTACTGGGTGTCGATCAGATGATCAATGGCGTTGAACTGATAACTGCCCAGCAACAGCAGCCCGCCTGACAGTGCTATGCCGACGATGGAAAACATGGCCTTGAAACGATGTCGACCGAGATTGCGCAGGATGATGCGTCCCGGCTGATCCAGCCAGCGGCCGATACCGGCGCGCTCCAGCAGCCCCTGCCGGAAACTCTCCGGGGCCGGCGGGCGCATGGCCTCGGCCGGGGGCAGGCTCACCACCCCGCGCAGGGCCCGCCAGGTCCCCACGCCGGCGGCCAGCCCCGCCACCGCCACGCCCAGCACCACCACCCGGGGCTGCAAGCGGAAACTCAACTCGGGGAAGCGAAAATACTCCAGATAAACCGCCGCCAGGGCATCGGCCGCCCAGGCCCCGAATACCACGCCCACCGTGCTGCCGACGAGCACCACGGCGGCCGTCAGCAGGGTGTAATACCAGCCCACCTCGCGGTTGTAATAACCAAAGGCCTTGAGCACCGCCACCTGCTGGCGCTGGGTATTGATAATCCGCGCCATCAGTACATTGAGCAAAAAGGCCGCCACGCCCAGGAAAATCACGGGCAACACCACCGCCATCACCCGCATCTGATTGATCTCCTCACCCAGAAAACGGTGGGAAGGCTGATCCTCACGCCCATAGGCGCCCACCCCGCCCCAGCGCTCGAACAGGGCATCAAGGGCATCAATCACCGGCGCCTCATCCGCGCCGGCCTGCAAGGTCAGGGCGAGGCTGTTGAAAGCGCCCGCCATGTCAAAAGCGGCCGCAAGCGCCGTGCGATTCATCCACAGCACGCCGAAGCGTTCGTAATCCGGCAACAGATCGGCCGGCCCGATCTGGTAGACAAACTCCGGCGACAGTGCCACCCCGCTAACGCTGAGGGTTTCCAGCCGGCCGTTGATAATGGCACGCAGCGTGTCCCCGGCACGCAGACCATGGGCCTGGGCAAAGGGTTCGCTGATCAGCACCTGGTCGGCGCGGCCGGATTCGGGCAGCGCGCCTTCACGAATATACAGGCGATTCAGATCAGGCTGGCGGCCATCGGGGATCGATAGAATCTGGCCGCTGACCGGGTCATCATAGCCCGGCACCTCCAGGCGCACCGGGGCCTGCACCCGGGTCTGCACCTGATTGACGCCGGGAATGTCTCTTGCCCGCGTGGCAACCCCCTCGGGCGCGCGCTTGATCTCCACGAAAACATCGGCAAACCGGTAATCGGTGTAGAAGCGCTCCTGCGACAGGACGATGGCGTCCAGCGACGTCACGGAGACAATCAGCATCATCACACCGGCGGCGATGATCAGGCCAATAGCCGCCCCCTGGCCGCGCAGGGCGAGCAGATCCCGCCACAACTTGCGGCGCAGGGTTACCAATGCAATTCCGCCGGGGCACGTCGGGTGGCATTGCTGTGAATTTCGGCCACCCGCCCGTCGCTGAGCTGGATCACCCGATCGGCCATTTCACCGATGACCATGTTGTGGGTGATCACCACCGTGGTGGTGCCCAGCTCGCGATTGACATGCTCCAGCGCCTCCAGCACCCGGATGCCGGTTTTGGAGTCCAGCGCGCCGGTGGGCTCATCACACATCAACACCGCCGGGCGCTTGGCAATGGCGCGGGCAATGGCCACGCGCTGTTGTTCACCGCCGGAAAGCTGGGAGGGGAAGTGATCCATCCGTGCTTCCAGCCCCACCAGCGCCAGCGCCTCTTCCGGCGTCATGGGCTCACGCGCGATGTCGGTGACAATAGCCACGTTCTCGCGCGCAGTCAGGCTGGAAATCAGGTTGTAGAACTGGAACACGAAGCCCACATTGTCACGCCGGAACTGCGTCAGCACCCGGTCACTGGCCTGCACCAGATTCTGCTCGCCGTAACGCACCTCCCCGGCGGTGGCGCTGTCGAGCCCGCCGAGAATATTGAGCAGGGTGGACTTGCCCGACCCGGAGGCCCCCAGCATGACCGCCAGCTCCCCGGCATAGAGATCAAGATCCACCCCGCGCAGGGCGTGAATCTCCATCTCGCCCATACGGTAGACCTTGGTAACCCCGCGGGCGGAAAACACCACCCCGGATCCACCCGTTTGCGCAGCGACCGACATCTCCTGACTCCCCGATGACGCGCCCGGACATCCCGGCTGAAAAATGTATCTTCGGCCACAATTGCCCATAAGGAAAGCGCCACACCGGCATGGTGTGACGCTTGCCTTGCAGGGCGTCAGTTTCTGATGACTATATGCCGGTGCCGATGTTGTTGCAGCTTGGGAATAAGCAGCACCAGCACCCCGTTGAAGAAAAGCGCGCTAACCTGGTCCCCATCCTCACTCCCGGGGAGTGTGAACTGGCGGCAAAACCATTCCCGGATAAATGCAACATTGTAGCCAGCGCCCTGCTCCGGGAAAGTGGTGTTGCGGTGTCCGCTGAGTTTCAGCAAACCGAACTCAAGCGTGGCGGCGATATCTGCGATTTCCACGCCAGGCAGATCAGCGCGTACTACAAAACACTCACCCAGTTCTTCGATATCTATTGGCGGGTTCCATCTTGACGGATCTCCGTCCTCATTCACATCCTTCAACCGTCGACTCAGAGCCGTGCCCGCCAGACACACAGGCTTGCATTTCTGTGACGACGGCCCTGGTTCGTATGTATGCAAGGCCATGACATGATCTCCTGGCCCGCTTTGCAACGGGCTTCATATAATGCTTCCCTGTCTTCGGCATTTGTCAGCATGCCTTCCGGCAACATGCGGGAGAATAAAACACCATGCATTGACACAGGTCACAAACTGACTCGATAAAGTTGGACTCCCCGGCAATTTCACCCTGTGACTGATCCTTCCCCCGGCCTGCCCTGGTTGAACCGCCCCAAGGCTTGAGGCACAATCCACGGCTTGCAGGCGCGTCGCGTCGAAGCGCAACAACCGGGCATCGCATTTACCGTCAGCGCAGTCAGGTGAAAATCAAGAGGCAGCATGTCCAAAGAAGATCTGATCGAGATGCAGGGCAAGGTGATAGAAACCCTGCCCAACACAACCTTCCGGGTGGAGCTGGAGAATGGCCATATTGTCACGGCCCATATCTCCGGCAAAATGCGCAAGCACTATATTCGCATCCTCAACGGTGACGCGGTCACCGTGCAGTTGACCCCCTACGACCTGACCAAGGGCCGCATCACCTACCGCGGCCGCTGATCCCTGCATACGGATTGTCGCCGTGACTTAATGACGCCAATCGTCATTTTCCGGGTCGTCCTGCCATAGCTCACCAAGCTCGTGATCATGGTCGCCCTCGCCGGGCATATCGTCATATTCAAATATGCGCGGCTCGGGCATGGGATCCTCAAAGCGCCACCAGGCGCCACACAGCCCGCCAGTCACTGCCCCGGCCAGATGATATTCCCATGACACCCCGGGGGCCTGTGGCAACACGCCCAACACCATTGAGCCGTGCAGGAAAAACACCAGCATCACCAGTGCTACCGAGGTCCGGTCACGGCGCATGATGCCGGCCACCAGCACAAAGAACATCATGCCGTAGGCAATCCCGCTAGCGCCCACGTGCACCGATTCGCGTGCCAGCAACCATACAGCCAGTCCCGACACCAGCCAGATCACGGGCAGCGCCCGTCGCGCGGCACGCGGAAAGCCGTAAAACATGGCCGTGCCCAGCACCAGCAGGGGCAGGGTATTGGAAAACAGATGCATCCAGGACGCATGGACCAGGGGGGCGGTAACCACCCCCACCAGCCCTGTGCTCATTCCCGGGCGCACCCCGGCCGGGCCAATATCCAGCCCCGCCAGCACCACCGCCAGATGAATCAGCCACAACACCGCCACCAGAGCCAGCGTGGTGAGGGCAGTTTGCTTCAGCCGAGCGGTGTCATATCGCATGATTACCAGGGGATACGCTGCCGGTGCTGGAAAAACCCGCCACTGGGACCATCATCGGGCAAGGTCGCCAGCCAGACTATAGTATCGGCGGCGGCCTCCGGACCCCGGGGTGCCTTCGGCCCACCCAGGTCCGTGCGTGTCCAGCCGGGACACACGGAATTCACCAGAATATTTTCTGTGCCTTCATCCGCCAGTTCCGCCGCCACCAGGGCCGTCAGGCCATTGAGCGCGATCTTGGATAACCGGTAACCGGGCCAGCCGCCCCCGAGGCTGTCGAACTGGCCCAGGGTGGAAGCCACATTGACGATGCGGCCATAGCCCTGTGAGCGCATCAGGGGCATGAGCAACTGGATCAGGTGCATGGGGCCTTCCACATGCGTGGCCATGGCCAGCCGCAGATAATCCACGGGCGCCTCGAACACGCTGGCGCCATGGCGCTCGCCATAATAGCCGCCGGGGTCGGGATGCACCCCGGCATTATTGACCAGCACATCCACTCGCCCGGGCCCGTCGCTCAACCAGCGGGCAACAGCCTTGCGGCTGGCCTCATCGGTCACATCCAGCACCACCGGGGTCACCCTGTCGCCAAGTGCAACCGCGGCTTCACGCCCCCTGTCGGCATCACGGGTAGCCAGCACCACCTCATAGCCGGCCTCGGCAAGCTGTTGGCATACCGCATAACCGATACCGCGATTACCGCCGGTGACTACAGCCACGCGGGTTTCATGGACTGTCATCGCGACAGATCTCCATTATCATCGACTTCAGGATCATCGCCGCCGAGTTCAAGCGCATCGGCAACATCGTGATCTTCAACCCCGGCCGTCGGCTCCCATTCCTCGAAATCCTCGTTACGCGGGTCCAGTGTATTGATCACCGGCGTGGATACGGGCGTCACGCTGACATAATCGCCCTGTTCGGCCAACGGTACGCCGGGGATATAACTGACACGGTAGTAGACCAGCAAAGCCAGCAACAACAGACACACACCCAGAAAGGCAAACAGACCCGCCGGGCCGAGCAGGCCCATCATGGCCGCCCCGGCGATGGGGCCAATGATGGTGCCGATGCCATAGCAACGCAGCATGCCGGAGCTGGCGGCCACTGCATGATCGCTGTGCAGGTGATCATTGGCATTGGCCAGGCCGACCGGGTACAACGAAGCGCCGGCCGCCACCATGACGCCGGTCAGTACAAACAAAGCGGGGACGAAGGTCGCCCCGAACAAGGCCACCATCGACGCAGCCAGTGTGCCCAGGGCCGCGAGGCCAACCAGCACCCGCCGGCGGCCATAGATATCCGAAGCCCAGCCCGCCGGCCACTGCATCAGCATGGCACTGAGCGAAGCAACCCCCATATAGGCCGCCAGTTCGCCACCCTCAATACCCACCCGCAGGGCATACACCGGGCCCATGGCGAGGAAGGCGCCGAGCACCACCCCGCCGGTTAATGCCGCACTAACCCCGGAGGGCGAGGCCGCCACCAGTTCGCGAAAGCGCAGCCGGGCACCGCGGGTATTGAGTACCGGCACCTGGGCATCAGTGAGACACAGTGGCACCAGCGACAGGACCATCAGCATGGCGACCACGGAAAAGGGGACGAAACTGACCGGCTCGGCCAGCGCGAACAGAAACTGCCCGGCCGCCGAAGCGAGATAGAAATTAAAGGTGTAGGCCCCCAGCAGCGCGCCACGATTATCAGGCGTGGCGCGATCGCTGATCCAGCTCTCCACCACCATCAGCATGCCGGCGACACAAAAGCCCAGCACGACCCGCAGTCCAAACCAAAGCGCGGCATCAACATGCAGGGGGTGCGCAAGCGTAACCACGCAGGCCAGGCCGGCAAAGGCGGCGAAGGCCCGGATATGCCCCACCCGCCGGATCACCGGCACGGCGTAGAGGGTGCCGGTCACAAAACCGATGGCATGGGCGGCCATGACCACGCCAATGGTGGTGGCGGGCATCCCCTCCAGGCCCATACGCACGGCACTGAGCGTGCCCAGCAGCGTGCTGCCCGTAACCAGCAGCGCCAGGCTGACAAAGAGGGCTACGACTGAAACAACAATCGCCAGCAGCGGCCTGGCCATTACTTACCTCCAGCCGTGATCGGGAAGCGCACTTTAAGAACGCGGGCCCGTGTCCGCAAGGGGGGGTTCAGATCCGGTCGGGTTCGCCGGCGGCGTCACCTCAGTCCACTCAATTCCCAGCCCGCGCAGACCGGCCAGCATGGCCTCGCGCGCCGGCGTCAGCGCTTCCGGCAAACCGCGCAGGCCCAGCTCGATATGGCCATTGTCACCCTCGATATGCGGCAGGCTGGATACCCTCACCTGCGGATGATCGCGCAGCAATTCATGCATCAACGGAATCAGCCGGCTTTCACCCAGCCCCTGCACCCGCACGGCAAATTCCTGCTGGCGATCAGTCTGATGCAAATGAGGGTAGTGGTGATCCAGCACCCACTCGATCATGGGCCAGGCCATTTGCGGGAAACCCGGCACGCAATGGTGATGCTCAAAGCTGAAACCGGGAATGCCGTTCCAGGCGTTGGGGATCAACCGTGCGCCGGCCGGGAAGCGGCCCATTTCCAGACGCTGGGGGGTGAGATCATCACCAAACTTGCGTTGCAGGATGGTCTCGGCCTCGGGATGCAGCACCAACTCTACACCAGCGGCCTCGGCGACCGCCTGGCGGGTACGGTCATCCGGCGTGGCGCCGATGCCGCCAAAACTGAGCACAATATCGCCATCGGCCAGGGTGCGGGCATAGTGGTGTGACAATAACCGGAGGTCATCACCGAGGATCTGTACCCAGTCGAGCTCCAGCCCGCGAGCATGGAGCAGCTCCAGGGTACGGGGCATGTGACGATCACTGCGCTTGCCGCTGAGCAACTCATCACCGACCAAAACCAGACCGATACGCATAGCCGTCGGGGGCTTCAGAGTGCCACCCGCACCAGGATCACGGCCAGCAATACTATTTGCACCAGATTGACCAGCATGCTCAGGCGATGCAGGCGACTGAATCGATCCGCCGCCAGCGGGTCTTCATCACGCTGTTCGCGGGCCCGGTTGAGGGCCGGCAGCAAATAACCGCCGGCGAAGGCAAACCCGGCCAGCACCGGCAGACTGAAAATAAACACCCACAGGGCATCCGTCCACCAGGCACAAGCCGCCAGCACCACGGCAAGACCACCGCAGTAGCCGTAATACCAGGGGAACAGTCCGCGCAGCAGCTCCGCCGCCGTCTCGCGCGTCAGGCACGCATGCACCCGGGGCGCCACCACCAGGCTGAACATCAGCATGCCACCAAAAAGCGCGCCGGCACTGAGTACCAGCAACCAACTCAAGGGATTCATAACTTGCCTCCCCCGGCCCGGCGCGCGACCCTACTCAGCCCGCACCCAGCCGAACTGTTCCACCGCATTGGCCAGATCGGATTCACTGGCCATACCCACAATCTCGCCGTCGCGCTCAACCAGCAAACGGCGAATATTGTGTTCCAGCATACGCTCAACACAGTCGCCTAGCGAGGCATCGGAATCCACACGCACTATAGGCCGGGTGGCGATTTCGCCCACCTTGACCCGGGCCGAGTCACGATTGGCACTGACCACCCGCGAAAGCACGTCGTGACGGGTCACGATGCCCCACTCGGTCTCCTTGCCTTCGGGCTCGACCAGCAGGCTGCTGATGGCATGTTCACGCATGATCTTCATGGCCTCGTCCACTGATTCGCCGCCATCCACGGTGATCAGGTTGCGGGTCATCAGATGACCCACCGTGGTGGGCTTGCGGCCACTGGCCATCATTTCTTCCTCGGGGGCCTGCATGCGGCGACGTTCCCGCTCGGCCCGCTCCTGCTCCAGCGCGCGGCGGCGCTCGGCCCGGCGCTGTTTGACCTCCTCGATCTCCAGCCCCCGCTCAATGCGCTCAATCAGGGCATCGGCAAAACCGCTGGTGGGCACTTCCGTGGCGCCTTCCATCTGGCGGGCAAAGTCATAGGTCACCACGCCGCTGCGCACCACTTCCGGATAGGCCACCCGGATCATGTCGGCGGCTTCTTTCCAGCCAATGTACTCGAGCATGTCGACGCCACTGAGCAGCAGCGAACCGGGGTTGACCTTGTCCTGCCCGGCATATTTGGGGGCAGTGCCGTGGGTGGCCTCGAACACCGCGATGTTGTCGCCGATATTGGCGCCGGGGGCGATCCCCACACCACCGACCTGGGCGGCGATGGCGTCGGAAAGATAATCGCCGTTGAGATTCATGGTGGCGATCACATCGAACTCTTCCGGGCGCAGCAGCATGAGCTGGAAGATGATGTCAGCAATGCGGTCCTTGATGACAATCTTGCCCTTCGGCACCTTGCCGCCGTGATGAGCGTAAAGCTCATCCTCGGTGATGGTCTGCTCGCGAAACTCCTCGCGCGCGAGCTCGTAGCCCCAGCTGCGAAATGAACCCTCGGTGTATTTCATGATGTTGCCCTTGTGCACCAGGGTCACGCTCTCACGCTGGTGCTCAATGGCGTATTCAATCGCCTTGCGCACCAGCCGCTTGGTGGCAAAGGGGCTGATCGGCTTGACCCCCAGGCCGGCATCATCAAAGAAACGGGCATTGAGCTTTTCACGCAGAAAAGCCGACAGTTGACGATTAGCCTCGGAGCCGGACTCAAACTCGATGCCCGCGTACACGTCCTCGGTATTTTCACGGAAGATCACCACGTCGACCTTCCCGGGCGCCTTCATCGGCGAAGGGACGCCATCGTAATAGCGCACCGGGCGCACGCAGGCGTACAGATCCAGTTGCTGACGCAGCGACACGTTAAGTGAGCGGAAACCTTCACCCACCGGGGTGGTCAGCGGCCCCTTGATGGCCACCGAAAGATCGCGCAGCGCCTGCAGCGTCTCTTGCGGAAAATAATCGCCGTCATAGCGTTTGGCGGCCTTTTCACCCATGAACAGCTCGCACCAGTGAATCTTGCGTTTGCCGCCGTAGGCGCGAGCCACCGCCGCATCCCACACCCGCAGACAGGCGCGGGTGATATCCGGACCGATGCCATCGCCCTCGACATAGCCGAGGATGGGGTTATCCGGGACCTTGAGGGTGCCGTTATCGACGCGCAGTTTTTCGCCGTTTTCCGGCAATACGATGTGTTTGTAGCTCATTATTCTTCCCCTGCTGATTTTATGGCGCAGGGCGGAGGATCACTCCGCCGGCTGCCACCGTTGATCCACTGCAACAACAACGGCCCGTTCAGGATGTCTGACCGGCGACCACGGGCTTTCCCCGCAGCGCTTCAAGACCCTTGCCGTCACATCAAGGGGCACAGGCCGGCTGAGACGGGGATCTCCCGCCACCTCCGGATATGCCCGGCCTTCCCTGACTGATATCGGGTTGGCCAGCGCCCTGAATGCGACGCTGGCCAACCTGGCTGGTCCGGCATGATGCCGGACCGGACTTGCAGAATCATGACAGCCGCAACTGAGTACGGACTGAACCGGCTTTCAGACCGAGCCGGTCTTGTTCCGGATCAGCGCTCGCCGCTGGCGGCGGTCCGGCCGACCTTGCGGTCGTGGCACCGCTTGCCGGGCCAATTGCTGCTGCTCACGCTCATGTTCACGCATCGCCACACTGCGAGGCGTCTCGGCGTACAACTGCCGGGCCTGTGGTGCCGGGCCACGCCGATCATCCAGCCCCCGCACCTCGACCTCGATGCGCCCGTCATCACGGGTAATGCGCACCCGATCGCCCACGCGCACTTCACGCGAGGGCCTCACCCGGGCACCATTGACCTGGACCCGGCCACCGCGCACGGCTTCGGTCGCCAGGGGCCGGTGACGGAAAAACCGCGCCGCCCACAGCCATTTGTCGATTCGCAAGGCATCCACGCCGGCAAGATATCATATCAGGCCAGCCCCACGCGCCGGGATGGTTCACATCCGCCAGGCTGGCGTATGATTGGGTCAGGGCCCTGCTGCCTGACGGGCGAAATGTGGATTATGCCATGAAGCGACTATCCGACTGTAGCCGGAGCTTTTGCCTGCTGCTTTGCAGTGCCGTACTCACGGCCTGTGTCGTCAATCCGGTCACCGGCCAACGCGAGCTGGGGCTGATCTCCGAGCGCGAGGAGATCGCCATTGGCGAGCAGAATTACCTGGCCGGGCAGCAAATGCAGGGCGGGCGTTACACCACCGACCCGGTATTGAATGATTATGTCACCAGCGTGGGCAAACGTCTGGTCGCAGTCAGTGATCGCCCCGGCCTGCCCTATGAGTTCGTGGTCCTCAACAACTCTGTCCCCAACGCCTGGGCCATGCCGGGAGGCAAAATCGCCATCAATCGCGGGCTGCTGATTGAAATGGACAGCGAGGCCGAACTCGCCGCGGTGCTGGGCCATGAAATCGTCCACGCCGCTGCCCGTCACAGCGCTCGCCAGATGGAACGCGGCCTGTTGCTGCAACTGGGCGTGGCGGCCGTAGCCGTGGGCACCCGTGATGAAAGTCTGGCGCCCTTGCTGGTGGGTGGCGCTGCCGTCGCCGCCGGCCTGCTCAGCCAGCGTTACAGCCGTGAGGCCGAACTGGAGGCTGATCTGTACGGTATGCGCTACATGCACCGCGCCGGCTATCACCCGGATGCCGCCGTCGATTTGCAGCGAACCTTCGTGCGCCTGTCCGAGGGGCGCCAGAGCAGCTGGCTGGAAGGCCTGTTTGCCTCCCATCCGCCTTCCATGGAGCGCGTCGAGGCCAACCAGCGCACCGCCGAGCGGCTCGGCCGCGAGGGCCGCATGGATCGCGAACGCTACCAGGCGCGGATTGCCACACTGAAGGCAACGCAGTCAGCCTATGACGCTCATGATCGCGCCCGCAAGGCGCTGGGTGAAGGCGATACCGACACCGCGCGGCGACTGGCCCGACAGGCGCTTGAGGCCGAACCCCGCGAAGCCCTGTTCCACGGCCTGCTGGGCGATATCGCATTGCGCGAGGAGCAACCGCAACAGGCCGTGGAACACTACGAAGCAGCGCTGCAGCGCAACAACGAATACTTTGCCTTCCACCTGGGCGCGGGTGTGGCCATGCAAAACCTGCGCAACCACGCCCGCGCACGGGCCCATCTGGAGGAAAGCATTCGCCTGCTGCCCACGGCCACGGCGCATTATCATGCCGGTAACGCCGCCCGTGCCATGGGTGACAATGAAGCCGCCATTAATCACTACCGCACCGCCGCGCAGAGTGACAGCGAAGCCGGCGCCCGGGCTCGCCGGGCTCTGCAGGAGATGGGCGCGTGAGGTCGCTGTTTGCCAGCCTGTTGCTGCTGAGCCTGGTGAGCGGCTGCGCCTCGTTTCCGGAGCACCCCGTATCCCATGGCTCGGCGCCACCCGAGGCCCGCGAACAGATTATCGAAATCGCCCTGGCCCAGCTCGGTCAGCCCTACGTCTACGGTGGCAGCCGCCCTGGCGGCTTTGACTGCAGCGGCCTGGTGCACTACGCCTACAGCCGCGCCGGGCTGGAAGTCCCCCGCACCACCGGCGAACAGTATCGCCAGGCCCAACGGATTGCCCGCAGGAATCTGGCGCCGGGGGATCTGGTGTTCTTCCGGCTGCGCGGGTCAGTGTCACACGTGGGGTTGTACCTGGGCGACGGCGAGATGGTTCACGCGCCTTCCACCGGCAACAACGTGCGAATCGAGCCGATTGATGCCCGTTTCTGGGATCGACGCTTTGCCGGCGGCGCCCGGCTGCTGCCCGTCAATCACACCGGCAACACCAATGGCAGCGGTGGCTCAACCTGGTCGTCCTGGTAGGCTGAATCAGCCGTTCCCCCCCTCGCCCAGCAGGGTCATCAGCCCGGCTTCATCAAGGATGGGGACACCCAGCTTGCCGGCCTTGTCAGCTTTGGATCCGGGGTCGCTGCCAGCCACGACATAGTCTGTGTTTCCGGACACGCTGGAGGTAACCCTGCCGCCGGCGGCCTCAATCGCGGCCGTAGCCTCCTGACGGGTCATGCCCTCAAGTGTCCCGGTCAATACAAAGATCTTGCCGGCCAGCGCCGTTGTCTGCCCGCGCTCCTGCCAGGCTGATCGATCCTGGCGCCAATGGATGCCCCACGCCAGCAGCAGGGCCTCGGCTTCATCCAGCATCTCCCGGTAATGCCTTGATTCCAGTATTGAAGCGACTTCGCTCAATCGCCGGGCCTCACGTTCATCCTCCGCGGAAGCCGTCGGGTCACGCCACAATGAGGCAAAATCCGGGTGATAGCGGGCCACAAGCTCAGACGCGCCTGTTGCCACTCCGCGCACCCCCAGCGCAGCCAGCAATGATGACATCTCCAGAGTATTAACCCAGGCAGCGTCCGGTTCACCCGCATCTTCAAACACGATGGGATGTTCGCCGCTGAAAAGCCGGTCCAGTTCCGCGGCATTACCCTCATCCATGAAGAAATCCCGAATCGACCCGGCCACCGCCGGCCCCACATCGGGGACTGACAACAACAGCGGCAGCGGTGCCCGTCGCAGCCGATCAAAGCGCCCGAAGGTTCGGGCCAGCGTTTTGGCCAGGGTGGCGCCCACGGAGGGGATGCCCAGGGCAAAAATGAAGCGGGCCTGGGCGGTATGGCGCTTGCGCTCGATTTCTTCCAGCAGATTATCCACTGACTTGCGGCCGAAACGCTCGAGTTCCAGCAGGTCATCAACACGCTCATGCAAACGGAAAATATCCGAAGGCCGGCGCACCCAGCCCAGTTCAAAAAAGCGTGCCAGGTTCTTCTCTCCGAGTCCCTCGATATCGAGTGCGCCCCGGGAAACAAAATGGCGCAAGGTTTCAAGCTGCTGGGCGGCACAATTCATGCGTCCGGTACAACGGTGCACCGCCTCGCCGGGCTCGCGTACCACCGCCGAGCCGCACACCGGACAATCTTCGGGAAAGCGAATTTCAAGGGCATCGGGCGGACGCTTTTCAAGCACCACCTTGACCACTTCGGGGATCACATCGCCAGCCCGGCGCACGATCACGGTATCGCCCACGCGGATATCCTTGCGCCGGATTTCGTCGAGGTTGTGCAGGGTGGCATTGCTGACCGTGGCGCCGCCGACGAAGACCGGTTCCAGCCGGGCCACTGGCGTCACCGCCCCGGTCCGGCCAACCTGAAACTCCACCTGTCGCAGGACCGTGGTTTTTTCCTGGGCCGGAAACTTGTACGCGACAGCCCAGCGCGGCGCCCGGGAAAGCTGGCCGAGTCGCTGCTGCCAATCGCGCCGGTCCACCTTGAACACCACCCCGTCGATGTCATAGTCGAGCTTTTCGCGACGTTCGAGCAGGGCATGGTAATAGGTCAGGCAGGCTTCAACGCCAGCCAGCCGCTGGCCTTCTGGCGACACCGGTAAACCCCACGCCTTCAGGGTGGCAAGCATATCGGTCTGGGTCTCGAAATCCGGCCCGCCCTCGATTGCACCGATGCCGTAGCAAAACATGGCCAGCGGACGCTGGCGGGTGATTTCCGGATCAAGCTGGCGGACGCTGCCGGCGGCGGCATTGCGCGGATTGACGAAAATTTTCTCGCCGCGACGGGCCTGGGCCTCGTTCAGCGCCCTGAAGCCGTCATGGGTAATAAAGACCTCACCGCGGATTTCCACCCGCCGGGGCACATCATCGCCACGCAAACGCACGGGGATGGCATCGATCGTGCGCACGGTGTGGGTAACATCCTCGCCCGTCTCGCCATCGCCCCGGGTAGCCGCCTGAACCAGGCGGGCATTCTCATAGCGCAGGCTGATGGCCAGGCCATCCAGCTTGGGCTCACCGTGATAGTCAATAGCCCCCTCACCGAGTCGCTCGCGCACGCGGCGGTCAAAGGCGCGCAGATCGTCCTGCTCAAAGGCATTATCCAGCGACAGCATGGGCTGCAGATGCCTGACCGGGGCGAAAGCATCAGAGCGTTGTCCGCCTACCCGCTGTGTCGGGGAATCGGGGTCAACCCGTTCCGGGTGTTGCTGCTCAAGCGCCTGCAGCTCAGTCATCAGCCGGTCGTACTCGACATCGGCGATGACCGGGTCATCCTGCTCGTAGTAGCGGCGATTGTGATATTCAATCTGCCGACGCAGGGCCGCCATGCGCTCGACCACATCCGCGCGCTCGTTCATGCGCTACTCCGTGAAGAACACACTCATTGGAAGGGCTCGCTCGCGGAAACTCACAGGGCCCGGACCCGAGAGGCAAGCTCTATCCTGCGTTTGCTGGTCAGCGGGCGTCGCCTGTCATCAAGTACCTCGCCCTCCAGCTGATCCGCCATTTCACTGGCCAGTGCCAGCATTTGCTCCAACACCCGGGGGCCTGGATGCTCGCCTGGCAGCACCGAAAACAGCGCCAGCCCGGGAGTGGCAATCTCGTCCAGACGGGCAGTGTCGAATGTTCCCGGCTCCAGCATATTGGCCACAGAAAAGACCTGTACGGCTTCATCCTCAGCGGATACTTCATTCAGATAGTGGTAAATGCCCTCTTCGCTGAATACCAGCCCCAGCCCTTCCAGTACCCGGTCAATATCACGGCCATTGATGAACGCGCCGTCAGCGGCCATGACATGCAGCACCAGAATAAATTCTTCCTGTGTCCCGGAGGCGTCCCGACTTTCAGACGTGCCGGCTTCAGCAGGCGGGTCATCAGCCTCATCCGTTTCCGGCGCCCCTGCCATTTCCGGCTCATCTGTTTCGCAGGGAAACTCGCTCGTCGAAGCAATGTCTTCCAGCACCGGCAATCGATCATCGTCGGCGTCCAGGTCATCCAGACCGGATGCATCCAGCGAGGGCTCATGCCGACCGTCCGTGGCATCCGACTCGGGCAAATCATCGACGGTGGGCTCACGACGCGGTTCTTCGGACGCCACTTCGGCAAAAGGATCATCGGGGAAATCATCTGCCTCCCGGGCTTGTGCCAGGGACGCGTTCTGACGTCTGGCCGCCGCCAGACGGGACCGCTGCTTATCATCCGCCGATGCCAGCTCAGCACGTTCGGCGGCGGCGCGAGTTGCACGCCGGGCGGTGCGGCGATCCCGCGCATCGGGCGCATCCAGCCAGCGCCAGTGCAGCCAGATGCCCAGCAGCACCAGCGCTCCAATCACAAATATGGTCAGGCGCACTTCATTCATCACATAGAAGCCATCTGGGCTGCTTCTTCCACATCCACCGAGACCTGACGGGACACACCCGGTTCGCTCATGGTAACCCCCAGCAGATAATCGGCCATCTCCATCGTGTTCTTGTTGTGAGTGATCACAATAAACTGTACCCGCTCCGACATCTCGGCTACCAGCTGGCAGAAGCGCCCCACATTGGCGTCATCCAGCGGCGCATCCACCTCGTCAAGCATACAGAACGGTGCGGGGTTAAGCTCGAAGATGGCGAAGACCAGGGCGACCGCAGTGAGCGCCTTCTCGCCCCCGGAGAGCTGGTGAATGGAGCTGTTCCGCTTGCCGGGGGGGCGCGCCATGATGGTCACCCCGGTATCCAGCAAGTCATCGCCGGTGAGTTCCAGATAGGCATGGCCACCGCCGAACAGGCGCGGAAAAGTCGCCTGCAGGGTCGTGTTGACCTTGTCGAAGGTTTCCTTGAAGCGGGTGCGGGTTTCCCGGTCAATCTTGCGGATCGCTGATTCCAGCGTTTCCAGCGCTTCGGTCAGGTCGGCATCCTGCTGATCCAGGTAGTTCTTGCGCTCGGACTGGGTGGTGTATTCATCGATCGCCGCCAGGTTGATCGGCCCCAGACGCTGGATTTTCTCGCTCAGCGTCTTGAGATCGGCCTCCCAGCGCGACGCCTCGGCATCGTCCGCCAGTTGCTCAAGCAGGGCCTGAAGCTTGTAGCCGGTTTCATTGATGCGTTCCTGCACCGTCTCCTGACGCACCCGCACCTCGCTTGAACGCAGCCGGCGCGTTTCCAGCTCACCCTGCAGCTCACGTGATTCCCGTTCACAGACCAGTCGCCGTTCGTCCAGCTCTCGCAGTTGCTGTTCGATGTCTTGCAGGCGCTGGCGGGCTTCACCCAGACGCTTCTCGGCCGCTACCTGCTCATCCAGCAGTTGCTTGAGCTCTTTCTGGTGCTCGGCCTCAGGGTCTTTCTCGTCGCTGTGTTGGCGCTTCAATTCCTCGCGCCGCTCACTCATCTGTTCTTTTTGTCGGCGCAACTGGTTGACCCGCTCGCGGGCCGCTTCAATCAGGCTGCGTTGCCCCTGCAGCTTCAGATCCAGTTGGTGACAGTGATCACGGTCTTCGCGCTGGCGCTGGCGGGCCTGATCGAGTTCGCCGGCAATCTGCTCCCGATCGGTGTGCCGGTCACGACTGATTGCCTCCAGCGCCGGCAACTTTTCAAGTTGGGTTTCAAGGTGCGCGCGTGCGCTGTGGATCTGTTCGTTGAGTTCACCGGCGCGTTTTTCCAGCTCATCACGCTCGCGGCCAATGGCCTCCATGCGCTGACGGTTATGCTGGGCACGCCCTTCCAGCGTCTGCAATCGGGCCCCGGCATCACTGAGCTGACGGTGCGCCTCATTGTGCTCACGGCGGGCGGCTTCGCGGGCAGTCTCGGCCTCGCGGATCTGCTCGCGCAGCTCATCACGGGCCACCAGCGCCTTGTCCACGGCCTGCTGCAGTTGCTGCTCGCGCGCTTCAAGCTCGCGGATTTCCTGCTCACGGGCCAGCACGCCGGCCTGCGGGTCGGTCTCGCGGGTCAGTCGCAGCCAGTTCGGGCCCAGCCACAAGCCCTCGGGGGTGATCACGGACTGTCCCGGTGCCAGGTCCGCGCGCATGGCCAGCGCCGAGGCGGCATCTTCGGCGGTCAACACGCCGCCCAGCAGGGGCGCCACCCGGGCATTGCCTGTCACACGCGCGGCGAGACTGCCCTTGTCGCTCGCGGCCTTGCTGTCGCCCGGCTCCACTAGGGCCAGTGTCTCGCCCTCAAAACGGCTCGCGGCATCAACCAGGGCATCGAGACTATCCACATACAGGGCGTCAAGCTGGGCCCCGAGTACAATCTCGACCGCACGCTCCCATCCGGCCTCGACCTTGAGTTCACGCGCCAGCCGGGGCGCCTGGTCCAGCCCTTGCTGCGTCAACCACTCGCGGGTCACGGATTCATCGGCGGCGCTTTGCTGCAGCGCCCTGAGCGAGGCCAGTCGGCCCGAGACTTCCTGCAACTCACCCTGCTGTTGTTGCAGACTTTCGTGCTGTTCGCCCTGCTCCGCCCGCAAGGCTTCAAGCCGCTGGCCGTATTCGTCCAGTTGCTGCTGGGCCTGATCCACGCTTTGCCGCGCCTGCTCACGCGCCTCGCGCGCGGTCTCGATTTCGCTGTTGGCCTGGCTGCCGCCCAGCGCTTCCTGCTCCTCGGTCAGCCGCTGCTGGCGCTGGACCAGATCACCCTGCTGTTTTTCCAGCTGTTGCAGACGGGCCTGCTCCACCTCCACGGCCTGGCGACATTCCCCCAGTGCCCGGTTGTGCTGCTCCCAGTCCCCCTGCCACGCCCGGAGTTTTGCCTCCAGTTCCGCCAGGGTGGCGTCGGAGCGCGTAATCGCTTCGCTGGCGCGCTCGCGGGCCGGCTCCAGTTCAGCCAGCACCCGCTCAGCCTCGCCAATGCGCTCTTCATCACTGGCCACGCGCTGATCGATCTCGCCCAGGCTGTGCTCAATCTGTTCCAGCTCATGCTGCTGGCGCTGGCGCAGATCACGGGCATGGGCAATGGTCTGCTCCAGCCGGGCCACTTCGGCACCCGCCTTGTAATAGGCCTGCTGCTCCTGCTGGAAATGATGATTGGCCTCGGTCTGGTTCTGACGCGCCTTTTCCAGTTCGGTCTCGGCCGCACGCTGATCGGCCAGCGCCTTCTCGGCGGCATTTTCCTGCTCGCGCAGGGCGCGGATCATACCCGAGGCCTCCTGCTCAAGCTCGCGCCAGTGCAGGGCCATGAGTTGCGCTTCCAGCTCACGCTGCTGCTCACTCAGGGTTTTGTATTTCTCGGCCGTGCGGGCCTGACTCTTGAGATGTGAGAGCTGCTTTTCGAGCTCATCACGCAGATCACTCAGCCGCTCCAGATTTTCGCGGGTGTGGCGGATGCGGTTTTCAGTGTCGCGGCGGCGCTCCTTGTATTTTGAGATGCCGGCGGCCTCTTCCAGCAACACCCGCAATTCCTCCGGGCGCGCCTCGATCAGGCGCGTGATCATGCCCTGCTCGATAATGGCATAGCTGCGCGGGCCCAGCCCGGTGCCCAGAAACACGTCGGTGATATCACGCCGGCGGCAGCGGGTCCCATTGAGGAAATAGGCCGAAGCGCCGTCGCGTGACACCTGGCGACGCACCGAAATCTCGCTGAATCCGGCGTACTGGCCGCCGGCAGAGCCGTCACTGTTATCGAATACCAGCTCGATGGTCGCCTGGCCCACCGGTTTGCGCGAACCCGAGCCGTTGAAAATCACATCCGCCATGGAGTCACCGCGCAGGTGCTTGGCGGAGCTTTCCCCCATCACCCAGCGCACGGCATCAATCACATTGGATTTACCGCAGCCGTTGGGACCGACCACGCAGGAAATCTTGCCGGGGAAATTGATCGTGGTGGGATCCACGAAGGACTTGAAGCCTGCCAGTTTGATCTTGTTCAGACGCATGCCGTGTGATTCCATCCATCCCCTGTCCGGTAGCGGCGGGGCCTGTCGCTTGCGGGCGCATGACCGGCCGGAGACCGTTCCCGCGCCATGACCCTGACCAGCGACCAGTGTAAAGTATCCGGGCCAGCAAACGAAGATTCATTCACACTCAGGGAACCACCAACATGCCCAGCGCACCGAGCCGCGAACTTGAAACCTTCGCCAACCCCCGCCCGGAACGGGATTACACCATCCGCATGGAAATCCCAGAGTTCACCTGCCTGTGCCCCAAAACCGGCCAGCCGGACTTCGCCACCCTGCATCTGGAATATGTGCCCGACCAGTACTGCGTGGAGCTGAAATCGCTGAAACTCTATGTCTGGTCCTTCCGTGACGAGGGCGCCTTCCACGAGGATGTGACCAACCGCATTCTGTCCGATCTCGTCGCCGCGACCCGGCCGCGCTTCATGCGCCTGCGCGCCGAGTTCAAGGTCCGCGGCGGCATCTACACCGACATCATCGCCGAACACCGCGCCCCCGACTGGCAACCCCCCGCCCCCGTCGAGCTGCCTTAACCCGCGCTTTCGCAACCCGCGCTACCGCGCGGGCGTTTTAAGTTTGAAGTTTTAAGTTTTCAGACGGGGCGGTGTGCGCTTCGCGCACGGACATTTCAATCAAAAGCAAACCATGAAGCGCATGAAGTGCATGAAGAGGAAACCGGGCATCGAGGCAGATGCTTCCAGCAGAAAGTCGATCTGCTAACGCTTGCCATCAGCGGTGACAAAGCCGGAGCAACGCGGAGGCTCTGACATCCGGTGCATGGCTTGGTTATGTGCTTGCTCAGGCGGCGACAAGCTTCTTGACCTTAAGCTCTTTACGGTGCTGTTCAGCATGCCAGAGCTCATACTGGGACTGCTGGTTCAGCCAACTCTCTGCCGAAGTATCAAACGCAATAGAAAGCCTAATGGCCATCTCTGGACTAATGCCGGCCTTACCGTTCAACACGGCACTCAGGGTTTTTCGACTTACTCCCAGCGCTTCTGCAGCGGCCGTTACAGAGAGACCCATGGGCTCCAGACAAAGCTCACGCAACACTTCACCAGGATGGGGGGGATTGTGCATCAACATCGGCGGTACCTCAGTGGTAATCTTCATAGTTCACTATCTCGGCGTCTCCGTCCTCGAACCGGAAGGTTACTCTCCAGTTACCGCTGACCGTCACTGACCAAATTCCGGCGCGATTGCCAGAGAGCTCATGCAACCGAAGGCCTGGCAAGTCCATATCTTTGGCATCTGACGCCGCATTTAGTCTGCCGAGAATAAGCCGAAGCCTCTTAGAG
>PWYF01000204.1 GCA_003567955.1 Thiotrichales bacterium | reverse complement strand
CGTCCAGTTCCAGGCGCTGCTGCAGGCGGGCGCCCACAGCCGCGGCATCCTCACGCGAGGAAAAACCCTGTAGCATCAACCGATAGACCGTCATGTCATTGACCCGGGCATCCTGCACCCGGGCGGCGTAGCCGGCTTCACGCAATGCCCCGGCCATATTGGCCACTGCGGCCTCATCCTGCAGCGAAATCAGCACCACCTGCCAGGGCCCTTCGGGCTCCATCACACCTTCGTGGGGCTGCAAATCGGTCTGCGCAGCCCATTCAGCCAGCGTGTCGGGGTCAATGGGTCGTGTGAAGGGCGCGGGCTCCGTGCCCGGTTCACGTGCCAGAAAGGTCATGGGGTCAGGGTAAATCGGATCACTCACCCCCTGTATGCGCACCTCGGCCTCGCCCGCGATCAACGCAAACAGGTCCCCGTAAGCGGCGGTGCTGCGCCCCCAGACATCCGTGCCGCGAATGCCCACCATATAAACCCCCACTTCCAGACGCATATCACGTGTGGTCTCGTGTTCCAGAAGCCCGGTGGTCAAGCGAAACACCCCGCGCACCACGCGCATAAGCGCAGATACCTGGCCTTCGGTGCCGGCCGCCTGGGACAGAGCCATCATCGAAATACGACTGTCCTCGCCCAGTCGCAACACGCTGCCATCCGGCATATTGACACGCACCCGGGCGCCCTCGCCGGTAACAATCGCGCTGTCAGTGGCGATTTTTGCGCCCGGCGCCAGCGGCGTGCGCCGGTCGTTGCGTTCCAGCCAGGCCGGTGGCTGCACGGCGGAGACCTCAGCCTCGGCGGCCGCATTATCGGCGGCCACCGGCAAGCTCGTCAGTACCAGACCCGCCATCACAAGCATCCAGAATATCCGTTTCATCGTTTCCCCCTGGCAGATTTCCAAGACGGTCATTACCTTAGCGTTTTTGTTCCTGCCCCGCCATGCCGGGACAGTCACCCGACCAGCCCAGTCGCGCCATCAACGCCTGCCACTCGGCATCCGGTTCAGCCCGGATAGTGACAATTTCGCCCGTCACGGGATGTTCAAAAACCAGCGAACGGGCCAGCAACAACAGACGGTGGCAATTGAAGTGCTGACGGAACAGACGATTGTGATCACTGTCGCCATGCGTGGTATCACCCACTACGGGGTGGCTCTCGCCATTGCAGTGGCGGCGGATCTGGTGATAACGGCCGGTGCGGGGAAACACCTCCACCAGCGAATAGCGCGCCGCCGGGTAGCGGGCCACCGGGATGGGCAGTTCCACGGTGGCCAGCCGGCGGTAATCGGTACGCGCCGGCTGCGTGCGCTCAACGCCCTTCTCAAGCTTGAGGGGGCGCTCGATACAACCCGATTCCGGCGTATAACCCCGGACCACCGCAAGATAGGATTTCTCTACCTCGCCGGCCTCGAACCGCGCCATCAGTGAAGACATCGCCTCGCGCGACAGCGCAAAGACCAGCACACCCGCAGTCGCCCGGTCCAGCCGGTGCACCGGATACACCACCCGCCCGAGCTGGTCCCGCAACCGCTGCAGGGCGGCATCACTTTCCCGCGCCAGCCCGGTGCGATGCACCAGCAGCCCGGCGGGTTTGTACACGGCAACGTAGTGGTCGTCCTGGTAGAGGATTTTCAGCACGAAGATACCGCCCGGCTTTCGCCGGACGGGGTTTTCAGTTTTAAGTTTTCGGTTTTAAGACTAATCAAAGCGAATCCGGCTTGTCAGCTGCGCTGGCTGAGCTTTTTATAGACGCGGTTCTTGTCGCGTCTGGCGACGGCCAGGACGTAGACAACAAGCACTTCATCCTGCACTTCGTAGACCAGACGATAGCCCGCTGCACGCAGCTTGATCTTGTATACGTCGCGGTAGCCTCTCAGCCGGTCGGCAGGTACATGCGGCGTCTTCAGTCGCTCGCGCAGCTTCTTCTTGAATTGACTGCGCACCGACGCCGATAGCTTTTGCCATTCCTGAAAGGAAACACTGATCCATTCGTCACGCCTCAGGCTTTGCCAGCAAGCCAGGATCAAGGCGCGACTTTGAAAGCGTATCGAGAATACGGTGAAAAGGCGCAACGCAGAGGCTGGCTTGCTGGCAATGCCCCGTAGGGCGGGTCCTGCGGCGCCCATCTGCGGCGTTGCCGTGCTTGACAGGGACAACCAGCCCTGCGCTGCGCACGGCGCCTTGCATATGGACGCCGCAGGACCCGCTGAGACGTGACGAATGGATCAGTGTTTCCTTAAGCGCCGCAGGATGAAATACAAGTTTATAGTCAAAGCTCATCTACCGAAATCTCTATTCCCTGAGATTTATCGTTGCGGCGTTCCTCCACAATGCGTGAAAGCTCCTGATCCTCAATCATATCCATCAGGGCCGCCCAGGTCTCCGCCGGAATCAAATAGGCCGCGGGGCGGTTGTGGTTCAACACCGCAATGGGTGACCCGCTGGCCTGGCTCAGCAAGGCGCTCGGGTTTTTCTTCAATTCCGTGATGCTGACGGAATAATCAGCCAGGACCTCACGCATGGCACACCTCGATATGGCCTGAATTATGGTCTTATTTTAGACCCTTTTAAAGCTCTGCGCCAATCCATATTCCAGACCAGGGTTATTCGTGATCATGCGCGTCGTCGCGGCTGCGGTGGTAGGTTTTTTCCTGCTCGGCGAGCTGTTTCTCCATGACCACGGCATCGCGGCCACCGATCAGGAACACGGCGGCGATCACGCCCACCAGCAGCCCCTGCCAGGGCTCGAAGAAAGCCAGCGACACGCCGGTGAGCAGAGTCACGCCACGCTCCACCGGATGCCGCGGGATGGCCATGGCCACGTAGGCGCAGGCAAAGCCGGTCAACAGCAGGGTCAGCGACAGGGCGATCCCCATCAGTGGTTCCAGCGCCGTCAGCAAGGGCAGCACGAAATAAATAAAGGGAATGCCCATGAAGTAATAGGAATGAATGCCGCTGAACAGGTCGCTCATGGTGCGCCGGCCCTGGCGCCAACGCTGCACCACCACCACATGCACCCCGGCCCACAGCGGCCCCTGGGTGGTAAACAACGGCGCGCCGATACCCATGAAGAAATTACGAATCGCCAGCGACAGATGCGAGCGGGTGGTATTGATGTCAATGGGGTCATCCGGCCGGTCGGACTGGGCGTCCTCGATGATCTCATTGCCCGTGACCAGATCGCCGAAGAGAATAATGTAGGTGATCAGCGCCAGCGGCGCGGCGGCCAGATACATCTCCCAGCTCGGCCAGCCAATGGCAAAGGGCGAGACCACCTGCCAGGTGTCCACCACCGGCGGCACGAAAAGCTCCCAGCGGATGTTATATTCCACCTCGCCCACCAGTGGCCCGATGGCAGCGGCGGCCAGAAAACCGGGCAACAGACCCAGCCCGCCAATCAGCATCAGGGGCCGCGCCCGCAGCTTGAGAAACCGAAAGGGGATGGAAAACAGCAATACCAGCGCCACGCCACAGGCAACCACGGTAGAGATGGGCTGGTCGGCCAGCGAAGAGTCACCGTCCAGGAACACGCGCTGGAAGGCGGCGATGGCCGCGCCCATGATAATGCCGGCCTTGAGCGCCGCCGGCAGCCATTCCATCAGCTTGCGCCCCAGCCCGGTCGCGCCCAGCACCGCCAGCATTACGGTAAACACCATGGTCATGGCGGTCATCGCCTGCAGACGTTCCGTTGGTGTGTCATAGCCGGTGATCACAAAGGCCAGCACCAGCGGCAGCGCCGGTGTCAGCCAGCCCGGGGCATAGGGTTCGCCGAAGACAATGGGGGCAATCCCAATCAGGAAGCCATGCATGAAGGACATGGCGATGGCCTGCTCAAAACTCAGGCCAAAATAATTCATCATGAAAGGCACCAGCGCCAGGCCGGTGGCCGAGGCCAGGGCAATGCCCTGCAGCAATTCCGGCCAGTGCAGGCGGCTGTGATAGAAAGGCAACCGGAAGGTAAACGGGCCCCATTGCCAACCCGCCGGTGCGGCCCTGCGCTGTGTTTCTGCCGTCATTGATTACCCCCTTGCCCTGTCAGGCCAGCGCCTCAAGCTGCGCCCGTGCCTTGTGCAATGTCTCGCGATATTCCTGCCGTGGATCAGCATCATGCACGATACCACCGCCGGCCTGTACATGGGCCTGGCCGTCGCGGGCGACGATGGTGCGAATCAGGATATTAAAATCCAGCGCGCCACTGTCGGCCACATAGCCCAGCGCCCCGGTATAGGCGCCACGCACATCGGGCTCCAGCTCGGCAATGATTTCCATGGTGCGCACCTTGGGCGCCCCGGTAATGGTGCCGCCGGGGAACATGGCTCGCAACACTTCGGCCAGCCCGGCCCCGGCGCGAAGCTCACCCTCGATCAACGACTCGATATGCATGACATGCGAATACTTGATGATCTCCATCAATCGGCTCACCCGTACACTGCCGGCGCGACAAATCCGGCCCAGATCATTGCGCTCCAGGTCCACCAGCATCACATGCTCGGCGCGCTCCTTTTCCGACGAGCGCAGCTCCTCAACAAAACGGGCCTCTTCCGCGGGCGAACCCCGGCGGCGGGTGCCGGCAATGGGCCGGGTGCAGACCTGCCCGTCACGCACCCGCACCAGGCGCTCGGGCGAACCGGAAATAATCTGGAAGTCGCCGAAATCGGCAAAGCCGGAGAAATGCACCGGGTTGATCGCCACCAGCCGTTGATAGACCGCCAGCGGATCCTGCCGGAGCGGCAGGCTCAGCCGTTGCGACAGATTGACCTGAAAGGTATCGCCGGCGCGGATGTAATCCTGGATGCGGCGAATGGCGGCGCTATAGCCGGCCTCGGTGAAATTGGACTGCCACTGCGGCGCGCTGCCGGTAGCCTGCGGCAACGCCGGCTCACCCGGATCACCGGCCAATCGCGCCTGCATGGCATCCAGCCGCTCGCTGCAGGCGGCGTAATCGTCACCACTGCTGATCAGCAATAATTCATCAGTGGCATGATCAAACACCCACAGATCATCCGCCACCAGAAAACAGAAATCCGGCAGTTTGAGTTCATCCCGCCCGGCCGGGCTCACCGGCTCGAAAAAGCGATTGCACTCATACCCCACGAAACCCACTGCACCGCCGGCGAAAGGCGGCGCCCCCGGCACCGCAGCGCCCCGGCGCCGCGCCAGCCGGGCGGCCAGTGCGCTCACCGGCGACCCTTCGCAGGGTTGACCATCCAGTTCGCACACCCCCTCACGGGCACGGATAATGGCCGCCGGATCGCTCACCAGAATGGACCAGCGCCCGTCCTCGCCGTCACGGCGGCTGCTTTGCAGCAGGCAGGCCGGCGCCTGCGCCAGATGACAGTACAGCGACAGCGGGGTATGCGGCCCCGCAGGCCGGCGGCGTATCAGCGGCACATGGCTATAGCCCCGGGCGACCAGAGCGTCGAAGTCGGCCGCAGACAATCCATTGTCCGCGGCCGACCCCGGCTTCGACGTCTCAGAGAGCATAGGGCAGGTGCTTGCGGATCTCGTCCGGTTTGGCCAGCACCACGTTCTTGTCGATTTCCTCGGCAATCAGCTTGCGCGTGGCATTGCCCATGCAGTCACGCAACTGGCCCAGAAAGGCCGGCGGCGCAATCAGGTAGAGCTTGTTGAAAGCACTCTCGACACGCCCCTGCTCCAGACGCTCACAAATTTCCCGCGCGAACACCTCGGCCTCATATTGCTTGCGGTAGTTGTCGGTGAGATGGCGGCCATCACCATGGCTTTCATGCACCCTGCCCGGACCATCGTCACTGAGATCGCCCTCGTGCAGCCGGCTTTCCGGGTGCGTGAGCGTTTCCAGCTCCTGCAGGGGCTTGCGCGAAGCGGTGGTCTCGAAGATACGCGCCCGGCTGCTGTCCGCCGCCAGAATCCAGATTTTGTCTGCCATACCAGCTCCTTGTTAAAGAAACGCTAATCTGTTCGTCACGCCTCAGGCAGCTGCTTTCAGGGCCTGCTCGATATCGGCAATGATGTCATCCACATGCTCCAGGCCAATGGACAGGCGCACCATGTCCCGACTCACCCCGGCCGAGGCCAGTTCCTCGTCATTGAGCTGACGATGGGTGGTGGTGGCCGGGTGGCAGGCCAGCGACTTGGCGTCGCCGATATTGACCAGCCGGGTGATGAGTTGCAGGGCGTCGATGAATTTCGCCCCACCCTCGGCACCGCCGTCAATGCCGAAACTCATAATCGAGGCGGCACGCCCATTCATGTATTTCTGCGCCAGCCGGTAATCCGGACTGCTCTTGAGGCCGGCAAACTT
>PWYF01000188.1 GCA_003567955.1 Thiotrichales bacterium | reverse complement strand
CTCAAGCGCACCCGTTTCGCCACCGAGCTGGTGGCCGCGGTGCGCGAGCGCGTGGGCCCGGATTTCCCCATCGTGTTCCGCTTCTCCCAGTGGAAACAGGGCGATTATGACCACAAGATGGCCAAAACTCCGGAAGAACTGGAAGCCTTCACAGCCGCCCTGCGTGATGCCGGTGTGGATATTTTCCACTGCAGCCAGCGCCGCTATTTCGAGCCCGAGTTTGAGGGTTCTAATCTGAACCTGGCCGGCTGGGTACAAAAACTCAGCGGTCAGCCGGCGATCAGCGTGGGCAGCGTGGGCATTGATCGCGAGTTCATCCACAGCATGATCGGTGGCGAGTCAGCCACGGCCGAATTCTCCGAGCTGCAGGAACGCATGGCGCGTGACGAGTTCGACCTGATTGCTGTGGGTCGCGCCCTGATCGCTGATCCGGAGTGGCCGCGCAAGGTGCAAAACGGCGACGTCGAGGGCACCACCCTCTTCCACCCGGATATGCTTAAAGAGCTCAAATAACCCGGGCGAAGCCCGGCCCGGGCAAAGCCCGGGTGTTTTACGTTTAAGGTTTAAGGTTTTAAGACAGCCAGATCCTTCGCGCCTTCGGCGCGGCTGAAAATCGTTAGACCTTAGACCTTAGACCTTAAACAGCCGCGCCGTGCGCGGCGGAGGTTTGAAATGAACGAAATAATTGATCGGCGTAATGTGGAATTCACGCTTTATGAGTTGCTTGAGGCGGAGGGGCTGAATCGTTACCAGCGCTATGCCGAGCATGGCCGCGAGACCTTTGATGCGGCCATCGAGACAGCGCATGCCATTGCTCGCGACAAGTTCCAGCCACACAACCGCAAGAATGATCTCAATGAGCCGGAGCTGGTCGATGGCAAGGTGCAGTTGATTCCGGAAGTCAAAGACGCCCTGGATGCCTTCATTGAGGCCGGTTTCCTCGCCGCCACCCGTGATTATGACGACGGCGGCATGCAACTGCCGGCCGTGGTTGCCCAGGTCTGCAACAGCATGTTCCAGGGCGCCAATATCGGCACCAGCGCCTACACCTTCCTCGCTGCCGGCGTCGCCCACATGCTTGAGGCTCACGCTTCAGAGGAACAGCAGCGCAAGTACATGGACCCCATCTACGAGGGTCGCTTCTTCGGCACCATGGCGCTGTCAGAGCCCCATGCCGGTTCCTCGCTGGCCGACATCAAGACCCGCGCCGAACCCACCGATGAGGGCCATTACCTGCTCAGCGGCGCCAAGATGTGGATCTCCGGCGGCGACCAGGAAATCTCGGAGAACATCATCCACATGGTGCTGGCCAAGATTCCCGGCGGCCCGCCCGGGGTCAAGGGCATCAGCATGTTCATCGTGCCCAAGTACCTGGTCAATGATGACGGCTCGCTCGGTGAACGTAATGACTGGGTCTGTGCCGGCCTTAACCACAAGATGGGCTATCGCGGCACCACCAACACCTTCCTCAAGTTCGGGGAAAAAGGCCAATGCGTGGGCTATCTGGTGGGTGAAGAGCACAAGGGCCTGTCCTACATGTTCCACATGATGAATGGTGCCCGCATCGGTGTGGGTATGGGCGCGGTGATGCTCGGCTACGGCGGCTACATGGCGTCGCTGGACTATGCCCGCGAACGCCCCCAGGGGCGCCACCCGGACCAGAAAGACCCGGCCAGCAAGCCGGTGCCCATCATCGAACACGCCGACGTGCGCCGCATGCTGCTGGCACAAAAAGCCTACGTTGAGGGCGGCTATGCCCTGGGCCTGTACTGCTCGCAGCTCACCGACATCCAGCACCAGGACCCGGACCCGGCCGAGCGCGAACGCGCCCACCTGTTGCTGGAAATGCTCACCCCGGTGATGAAGGCCTGGCCGTCCGATTACTGTCTCAAGGCCAATGACATGGCCATCCAGGTCCATGGTGGTTATGGCTACACCCGCGAGTACCCGGTGGAGCAGTTCTACCGTGACAATCGCCTCAACCCCATCCACGAGGGGACCAATGGCATCCAGGGCCTGGACCTGCTGGGCCGCAAGATGATGATGAAGGGCGGCGAAGGCCTCAAGCTGCTGGGCCGTGAAATGCAGGCCACCATCGGCGAGGCGGCCGAAGTTGCGGAACTGAAGGAATACGCCGAAGCCCTCGGGCAAAGCCTGCACCGCATTGGCAAGACGGTGGAAGTGATGGGCGCGCGCATGGCCGGCGGTGATATTCGCCTGGGTCTGGCCAATGCCACCCTGTTCCTGGAGCTCACCGGCCACACCATCATCGCCTGGATCTGGCTCAAGCAGGCGCTTACAGCCCACCGCGGCCTGGCCCGTGCCGGCGAGGCCGACCAGGCCTTCTACCAGGGCAAACTCCAGGCCTGTCGCTACTTCTTCCGTTACGAGCTGCCGCTGGTCCAGCCCCACGCGGAACTGCTCCAGGCCATGGATGACACCACCCTGGCGATGCAGGACAAATGGTTCTGACCCCGCGCTTTGCGCGGGGCGTTTAAAGTCTTAAGTCCAAGGTCTTAAGACGTCTTAAGACTTTAAACCTCAGACCTTAAACGCCCGCGCGGAGCGCGGGTTAACAATCCGCCCCCGGCAGGCGAAGCTCGCAAACCGAGCCCCCCTGCTCCGCTGGCTTTAGTTGCAGGCTACCGCCCATCTCGGTGACCAGACTGGCGGATACCGGCAGGCCAAGCCCGAGGCCCTGCCCCGAATAGGTGTCCTTGGTGGTAAAAAAAGGCTCGAAGATTCTGCGAGCATGTTCGGGGTCAATGCCCGGCCCTTGATCAACGATGCGCACCACTGCTTCAGCCTCTTCGCGCACCACGCTGATAGCAATCTTCTCACCCGCAGGTGAGGCATCCAGCGCGTTGATTATGGTGTTGTAGAGCACTTGTCGAAGGCTGGGCTCGGGAACCACGGCATGGATGTCTTGCGGGGCATCCACATCCATGCTGACATCACGGGCGCTGGCGTCACTGCGTAACAGCACCAGGCACTCCCGGATGAGCTGCGGAACCGACAAACACCGTGGCTGACCCTGGGCCGGTCGATAAAGGCCATACATCTGCCGCACAATTTCACTGACCCGATTCAACTCGCTTTTCATCAGGGTCAGATACTCAACGGCGTCTGTTCGGTCAGTGACATCCATGCGCACCAGCTCGAGGGAGCTGTTGATTGCCGCCAACGGATTATTGATTTCATGCGCAACCCGGGCCGCCATCCGGCCGGTGGCGGCCATTTGCTCATGGGCATTCACCTGCTCCCGCAGACGCTTTTCATCGCTAAGGTCGGCGATCAACCAGGTTGCAGCATGCGACCCGTCCCGTTGCTGCACGCGATTAACCAGAAAAATGCAGTACCAGCGCCGTTGCCTGAATTCCAGAATACCCTCTGTAGTGAAATGATCAATTTCGCCCTGTATCAGGCGCTCATATTCATGCCAGATCCGTCGTCCGTCCTCCTCCGGCAGCAACTCAATAACATTTCTGTCCAGAAGCTCAAGCGAATCGTGACCAATGAAGCCCTTGTTGGAGAAGCGGATTTCACCCCGACGGCAGGTAAACAACACCAGGTCCCGGTTATTGTCTACCAGAGAACGCCAGACCTCCTGGCTGTATTCTGCCTGTTCCGATGCCCGGGAAAGCTCCCGGGTTCGCTCAGCCAGCAAGGTGTCAAGCCGGCGACAGGCGTCATCAAGCTCGCGCTGGGTCTGTTTGAGATCGCTGATATCACGCACAGTGGTGCTGTAGAACACCCCGCCCTGCCAGGGATCACGATGCGCCATGAGCATCTGGGATATGGTTGTCAGTTTTCCACCCCGGAGGCTTTTGATAACCGCTTCGGTGTAATAGGGCCCCTGGTCCCTGGCCAGCCTGAAAGCTTCGTCTACTGGTAAACCGCCTATGCCGTCCTCGTGGGCATCCTCCACTCTTAAACCCTCAAGGGAATCCGCCGGCCCGAGCCCGATCAGCCGACGCATCCCGGGGTTGGCATATATCACCCGCTGGTTCTCATCGGCAATGGCCACACCATCCGGGGTGCGTTCCCTCTGTTCATCAAGAAAGCCCCTGAACCTTTCCCGCCAATACTCGTCTGTAGCCTCTTCAGCAATCAGCACCAGAGGCGTCCCGGCACCGGATAATCCCCGGGAAACCTGCAACTCATAGATCACCTCTTCGGCGGGATGGCACGCATAACAGCTTGTCGTGCCGGTTTCACGCAGGTCATACCACAGCCCTTCCTGCGGGCGATCCAGCATCAGGCGGTCAAGCAACGCATCCAGACTGCAATTGACATGGATCAATACCTTTTCTGCGAGACAGGTAGAAAATACGGGCTCGCTATTGCTGTCATACAGGACAATGGCCAGACGGGCCGAGCCCAGCAGATCAAGTATTGCCGTGGCAGACTCATTATCAGACATGAGAATAGTTCCCCGATTCAGTCCATGAACGGTTGAAAGGATATTGCCTTGTTGGCGCTCGCATGAGACAAGATTTCAAGCATACTCACATGATGCGCTGACCGGGTAATTATCTGACTTGCAGCCACAGATGCTGGCAAGTCAGGGGTAGCGCAGTCGGCGACTGCTGTTATGCTTGGGCTGAAACAGGGCTCCGGTGACCTGTGCCAGAATCCGTTTTCCCAACAACCTGACAGCTGGATCGATTGATGACTGAAGTCACCCGTAACACCCCCAGGGTTCTGCTCGCCGATGACGAACTGATTTTTGCCCGCGCCACCTCGGATTTGTTGAGCCGCCACGGCTTTGACAGCCAGACCGTAGCTGACGCGGCAGGTGTCCTCGAAAAACTTGAAGCACAGGACTTCGACGTTGTGATCGCCGACATCAAAATGCCAGGCAACAATGAACTGGAACTGTTCGAAGCGCTGTCTGCCTCACCCGGGCACCCTGCCCTGATCCTGATTACCGGCTATCCTTCCGTGGACACGGCTTCTCGCGCCGTCGACCTTGGCGCCTTCGCCTACAAGATCAAGCCGTTTGATCTTGACGAATTCATCACCACCGTTGGTGACGCAGTGAGATATTCGCAATTGCGTCGCCAGGTCTCACGCCACTACCAGAGCACCCGTTTCCTGCTCAATCGCATTGAAGCCCTGCAGGACGGTCTTGAACGACCCCATGCGCGTTCCCTGGACGAAAGCTGCCGCGAATATTTGCGTACTTTGATGACATCCATTGCCGAGAGCTCTGTAGAAGGCATGTCCTTGCTGGACCTGGTTGAAGACCCCGATTGTTGCCGCCCGCTGCGCGATATTGCCGGGCATCCTGAAGCGGAAGTGTTGCGTAACGCCCTGCAGGAAAGCATTGAGGTACTCGAGCGCACACGCCACAGTTTCAAGTCACGCGAGTTGGCGACCCTGCGTAAACGACTTACGCAGCTGATGGAAATCACCGGTGATTAACGATGCGTGGTGGCTGTACGCGGACCGACGGTATTTCATCAACTTTAATTCAGCGCCTAACATAACAAGTCGTCAGCACAAGTGCTGGCAATGACAATCAGATAACCAGGCTGGCGAGGCCGCAAAGTATTACGGGCGGCGCTCACGCCTTGGTGGCCGGGATCTACAGGCCCGGAAGCCGAAGGCCCATCTGCCACGGGAATTTTTGTTCCCGTGGCAGATGGGCCTTTTTTATTACTGAAAAACAGGGGGATAAACCCATGTCACTGTATGACCAACTGGGAGGCGCACCTGCTGTCGAGGCCGCCGTAGACCGCTTTTACGAGAAAGTTCTGGCCGATGAGCGCATCAACCACTTCTTTGAAGGGGTGGACATGGATCGTATGAGAAACCATCAGAAACGATTTCTCAGCTATGCCTTCGGCGGCGCGCCGGAATACAACGGCCGGGGTATGCGCGCGGCGCACCAACGGCTGGTTGATGAAAAGGGACTCAACGACGGCCACTTTGATGCCGTGGTGGAAAATCTGGCGCAGACACTGGAAGAGTTGGAAGTAGCTCCGGAGCTGATTTCGGAAGTGGCCAAAGTGGCTGAATCAATCCGTGACGAGGTACTGGCGCGTTAGCTTCAGGCGTTTATTACAGCGTCCCCGAGGTAGAGCTGATCTGCGGTAGCACGATACTGACGGGCGGTATTTTACAAAACACAACAAACTGTCTACTCTGGTATCGACTTTAGCGCGGCAGTCATCTGCCGGCATAAAATCAGTTAACCAGGTTGGCGAGGCCGCAAAAACATTACAGGCGGCGCTCACGCCTTGGTGGCCGGGATCTACAGGCCCGGAAGCCGAAGGCCCATCTGCCACGGGAATTTTTGTTCCCG
>PWYF01000001.1 GCA_003567955.1 Thiotrichales bacterium | reverse complement strand
TCCTCGTCGTAATCCGGCCCGACCATCTGCTGCAATTGCTGCTGGCGCTCCTGCACCTCGGCCTGCATTTCCTCAACCTGTGGGTTGATTTCATCCACAGCGGCGCGGATATCGCCTTCCTGCTCGTCGCTCAGACCCAGCATCTGTGCAAGCTGGTCGATTTGATCAGGTTGATCGCCCGCGCCCGGCGCCGGCGCCGGCGGCTGCTGTGCCATGGCCGGCACGGAAAGACCCACGGTCAACAGGATAGCGGTCAAAATTCGGCCCATTCGCATAAAACACTCCAGTTAATTCAGTTTGCTCGAGCGGCGTACTGTAACGCGAAGCGGCACTGAGTTGCACCCCTGCTTTCGGGACAGCGACGTGATTTCCCCGCTAGACAACGGATAACAAAGTCGGCACCTCAATCATCATAAAGCCCGAACCGAACCTCGCTTCGCAGCCACAGGCCATTATCCTGGCTGAAATCATTTTCCCGAACCCAGTTAAAAAACGGCTCCACTTCATAGAAAAACCAGGGCCGCCAGATACTGCGACGAAATCGCCAGGACACCAGATAGCCCTCGGCCCGGGTATTGGGACGGGTATAGCCCTGTACCCGCCCACCCATATTGACCGCCGTCCGGTCATCAATCCGAATGGCATAACCGAGACTCTGGCGCCAGAACCAGCCCACGCCTTCGGCCACGTTTTCCTCGCTCCACTCCAGGCGGGACGTGGCCCGGATCACGGCATCACCTCCGGCGGTTTCCCGGTCAACATCAAATACGGTGGCCGCATCCATCCCCGCCGACTCGACCAGTCGCACACTCTGCGTTGCCCGCAGGAACCATTTATCCGCCGGCGACCATCGCTGCCTGTAACGCACCCGGACAAAAGGGCGAATGCCACTGCGCACGCCCACATCCGTGTCCAGATTAATCACTTCCGTAGCCCTGACAATCCAGCGCAGACCGGCCTGAAACGTTTCTTCTTCGTCATCTTCAACCGGGGCGATGGGATCGCCGGGGCGCCGGCCCGAATCTTCCTCGCGACTGGAGAAGAACAAATTGAGACGGTGCTCAAGATAAGGCAGGCTTATGCTGGTCGAGAGACTGACTTTCTCGTCAGAACCGTGCAGGGCCCGCCATTCACGCTCGTATTCAACGCTGAGATAAGCGCCCGCTCCATAACCATATTCAGAATCAACATCGCCGAACTGCCGGTCAATCCAGCGAATGGGCCAACACAGCCCCCGTGACAGGGCAAAGTGCCCCTGATCCAGCCATTGCGCCTCCGGGTCCCCCCCGAGCCCGATACAACCCCTGGGCACCACATAGCGAGAGCCATCTTCACGCGGGATCACGACCCGTCCAAATTCATCCCGATACCAGCCGCCTTCGCGGTCTACAATAGTAGGTTCATCGGTAATCGGCTCGGCAATAAACTCTCCATAATCAGGATGGTCACCCTCCTGTGCAGGCTCCTCAGCAACCGATTCGCGCCCTTCCTCATCAGCCACGGCCAGGCCGGCCCCGAAAACCAGGGGCAAGCACAGCACAAGTGCAGGACTTGTGATAGCGGCAAGACCTTTCACTGACTGGCGTCCTCCACGGAGCGCAAACACCACGCGCATCCGCATAAAAGCTGATGGGGTTATGGCCCAGAGGCCTCAGGCCACAGAATAGCCGCCATCAACCGCGATATTCTGACCGGTAATATGCCTGGCGGCATCACTGGCAAGCAGCACCGTGATGCCCTTGAGGTCTTCCTCTGACCCCAGCCGGCCCAGAGGTGTTCTTGCCACCACGGCCTCGCCAACGTCCTCCAGCACCCCGCGCGACATTTTGGAAGGGAAAAACCCCGGACACAGGGCATTGACGGTAATGTCATACGGGCCCCATTCAGCCGCCAGCGCGCGAGTGAAATTCACCACCGCACCCTTGCTGGTGTTATAGGCAATCGTCTTCATGCCCATGCCACCCTTGAGCCCGGCAATAGAGGCCACGTTGATAATACGCCCGCCTCCCTTGCCAATCATGCACTGCCGGGCGACTTCCCGGCTCAGGAAAAACAGGGCGTCCACATTCAAACGCATGACCTTGTCCCAGCCCTCGTCGGGGTAATCCTCGGCCGGCGCACCCCAGGTCGTGCCGGCATTGTTGACCAGGATATTCACCGGCCCCAGCTCATTCACAACCTGCGCCACTACGGGGCCAATGCTGTCCCGTTGCGAGAGGTCGGCAGCAACCGTACAGACTTTGACCCCCTGCCTCTCAAGCTGTTCCCGCGCCTCGTCGAGTTCTTGCTGCTTGCGGGCGGTAATCGCCACGCTGGCACCCATCTCGCCCAGGGCCTCGGCCATCTGCAGACCGAGCCCTCGCGACCCACCAGTGACCAGCGCCACCCTGCCATCAAGATCCAACAGTTTACTTACGCTCATGCTTTAGCTCCTGCCATCGTGTCAAACGGTTCCTGCTCCCGCTCGGCGGCTTCCGCCCGGGCTTTGATCAACTGCTTTATTTTCTTGTGCGGAAACACATAGAACTGGTCATGCTCAACCGCAGACACTGTCATCTCGGCAATTTCTTCAGCAGAAATCCGACCGTGCATAACAGCGTGGCGCACCATCTCCTGGTGAAACTTGCGGGCCTCACTCATGGGCGCGGTATCCGCCAGTTCCGGTGGACGGTTGCGCTCGGCATCCACAATCGCGGTGGGGAAAAAGGCCGGACACAACACTGTCACGCCCACATTGGCCTCAGCCATACGCAAATCAAACGCCAGGGTTTCGGAAATCGCCACCACAGCGTGCTTGCTGGCATTGTAAATCCCGCCGCCAGGCGCATTGACCCAGCCCGCGGCAGAAGCGGTATTCACCACATGGCCCTCACCCTGCGCCAGCATCAGGGGCACGAAGCTCTGTATTCCCCAGGCAACACCATAGACATTCACCCCCGTCACCCACTGCCAGTCGGCCTCGGTGGCTTCCCACAGCGGCCCACCGGCGCTGACGCCGGCATTATTGAAAACCACATGGGCGCCATCAAAGCTCTCACGGGCCAGCGTCGCCAGGGCCTGAACCTCGTCCAGCTTCGACACGTCCACGCGCATACTCACCGCCGCCACATCCGGGACAGCCTTTCGAATTCCGGCGAGTGTCTGCGCCATCCCGGGCTCATCCACATCAGCGAGAACCAGCTTCATGCCACGGCCAGCACAGACCTTCGCCAACTCACGGCCGAGCCCGCTGCCCGCTCCGGTAATGACGGCCACTTTGCCTTGCAGATTCTTCATGCCAGACTCCTTGCGATTATGAGATAAGTACCCTGTGCGGCATCATACCGCTGAGGACGGGAACAGGCTAAGAAACCCCGGAGGCCCCATGGGAAACACTGATCTATTCGTCGCGTCTCAGGCTTTGCCAGCGAGCCAGCATCAAGGCGCGGCTTTGAAAGCGTATCGAGATACGGTGAAAAGACGCAACGCAGAGGTTGGCTTGCGGGCTGTGCCCCGAAGGGCGAGCCCTGTAGCGCCCATCTGCGGCGTTGCTGTGCTTGCAAAGGCAACCAGCCTTCGGCTTCGCACAGCGCCTTGCAGCTGGACGCTACAGGGCCCGCTGAGACGTGACGAAACAGATCAGTGTTCCCCATGAGCATCCTGTTGATGAACCTGCGCCATGTCCCTGAGGATGAAGCCCGCGAGGTTCGTGAGCTGCTTGAGCAACACCATATCGAATATTTCGAAACCCCGGCCAATCGCTGGGGCATCAGTGCCGGAGGCATCTGGATCAAACACCGGGAACAGGCCGAACAGGCCCGCGAACTGTACCGGGATTATCAGCAAAAGCGACTGCAGCAGGCGCGGGCTGATTATCGCGAAGCCCGCCGCGCCGGGCGCGCCCCCGGGGTTGGCGATGTAGTTCGTGAACGCCCCTTGCAGTTGCTACTCACTGCGGCCGGCATCGGTCTGCTGCTGTGGTTGCTGCTCTTCCCCTTCCTCAACCTGTAAACCACCTGCAACCCGGGGTGAATACAACGGTTTGACGAAACACAGCACGATCCCGCGCCAGCCGTCGTGATCACTCAAATCGCAAGCCAGTTCCCTCACGCCATGGGCCTGCAAGCGCGGCATAATCTGTTCAAACGGATAGGCGTACATCTGCATCGCAGACCCGCTGAACCCTTCACCATTTATCCAGTTCATAACATTGCGCACCAGCGGGATACGGCGTAACAGCCTTGTGCCCCGCGCCTGCCAGGCCGGCCTGGGGTCGACACAGGTGAAATGAAGCGCGGCCACACCGCCGGGTTTGAGGCAATCCAGCAGCCGCTCGAGATAGCGCAACCCCTCGGCCACCGGGATGTGCTGGAAAACATTGTAGGAATAAATCAGGTCATAAGGCGGCAGATCCGTATCCAGCCCGTGCTCCGGCAGGGTGAAGACCAGGTTTTTGATGCCGGCGGCATCACGGTTACGCGCCCCCTCGGCACACATGGCCGCTGAAACATCCACCCCAACCACCCGGTCGGCGTAAGCGGCAAGCGGCAATGTCATTCGACCAACACCGCAACCAAACTCCAGAGCCCGATGAAATCGCCGCTGCTTGCGCAAATGACGCTCCACCAGACCGAGCATCACCCTGAGGTCATTCTCGCCACTGCTAAAGAATTGTTCACGGCTTTCCCCGGCCAGCACACGGCCACGGTACAGAGCACTGGTCAGCACCCCGTAATAGGGGTTCTCCTGTCCCAAACGCTCCCAGGCCCCCCGCTGACTGGCATTCATTGCATTTTGCTCCCGCCCCGATCCAGGCAATTGGCTATCATGTTTGCCTGAAGCAACACCGGCTGGCAAGCCACGTCTCAGGCCCGGGCAAAATCAAAAGCCATCACCCGGGCCAGCGAATCTTGCCCCAGCAGCAACGCCACAAGACGATCCAGCCCCAGCGCCACCCCCGCACAATCGGGTAACCCGTATTCAAGTGCTGCCAGTAATCGTTCATCCGGGGCAACGACGGCCATCTCCATTGCCCGTCGTCGATTCAGATCCGTTTCAAACCGCCGGCGCTGTTCTTGCGGGTCTGCAAGCTCGTAAAAGCCGTTTGCCAGTTCAACGCCGTCGAGAAACACTTCGAAGCGGGCCGCTGAGGGTGGATTACCGGGCCTGATTCGGGCCAGCGCCGCCTGCTCCGCCGGATAATCCGTCAACACCGTGACCCGGCCCCGACCCAGGGCTGGATAAACCACGGCAGCGCCGAGCAGATCCAGCCACTCACCGCGCTGCCAATATGCGGGGCCACCGGTTGCCACCACCCGCATGGTCGCCTCGGCAATCTCGTCATCACTCGCGGCCAGCGGATCAATCCCCGCATAATGCACAAAAGCATCGCGATAGGTCAGATATTGCGCCGGGGCCAGATCCCGGTAATCAGCCGCCAGCGTTTCAATCAGGGTCACCACTTCGGCAGCCAGTTGACGTTCGTCGAAACCCAGCCGATACCATTCCACCAGGGTGAATTCCGGGTTATGCCAGCGTCCCTGTTCGCCATCACGGAACACCGGGCAGACTTGCCAGATATCACCGCTGCCAGCCGCCAGCAATCGCTTCATGGCGAATTCCGGCGAAGTGTGCAGCCAGCGCTGGCCCGTGCCCCCGGGCAGTACTGGAAGGCTTTCCAGTGCCGGATCAGTCGCTGCCGAAGCGGACAATACGGGGGTGCTGACCTCAAGCAAATCGCGCTGATCAAAAAAATCGCGTAACAGGGACAGCAAGCGAGCGCGGGCGCGCAGCGTGTCGATAGTTGCCGAGGGATGCCACTGTTGCATGGGACTCTGGCCGGCGCCGGGATGCCGGATTTACTCTTTCGCCCGCGAGATATATTCCCCCGTGCGCGTGTCTACCTTGAGTAATTCGCCTTCTTCAATAAACAACGGCACACGGACCACCGCACCGGTTTCCAGCGTCGCCGGCTTGGAGCCGCCGCTGGACGTGTCACCGCGCAGGCCCGGGTCGGTCTCGGTAACGCGCAGGGTCACATGCGCCGGCGGTTCCACACTGAGGGGCACATCATCCCACAAGGTCATCAGGCAGGTATCCTGCTCCTTTAACCACTTGGCGGCATCGCCAACCACATGGGCCGGCGCCGCATACTGCTCGAAATCATCCGGCCGCATGAAGTGCCATTGTTCACCGTCGTTGTAAAGGTACTGCATTTCAAGCTCGAGCACATCGGCGGCCTCGACCGACTCGCCGGATTTAAAGGTGCGCTCGATTACCCGGCCGGTTTTGAGATTGCGGATTTTGACCCGATTAAAGGCCTGCCCCTTGCCCGGCTTGACGAATTCGTTCTCGACAATGGCGCACGGATCGCCATCCAGCATGATTTTCAGTCCGCCACGAAATTCATTGGTGCTGTAACTTGCCATGAGACGTTCTCACTCCCGCATTGTCTCCGGGGCCCGGCTATTCTTGTACAGGCAGGACTCCGGCTGCCACAATAAGCAACCGGGATCCAGCGGACCCGGTCTTTCCCCTGTTGATCGGCGCGCCATGATAACCCGAAGCGACTCCCAGTCCCATATCGTCCCAGCGGCCACCTGGCAACAGGCCCTGGCGAAGGCATTCAGTCGACCCGAAGATCTGCTTATGGCGCTGGGTCTGGACCCCGGCCTGTCTGATGCAGCCCGCCAGGGCATGCAACAGTTCGCCTTCCGGGTGCCGCGCGGTTTTGCCGCGCGCATGCGTCATGGCGACCCCGATGACCCGCTATTACGCCAGGTCTTGCCCGTCGCTGCCGAAAACGAGCAAAGCCCCGGATATATCGCTGATCCGGTCGGCGACTTGCAGCGCATGGCTACGCCGGGCCTGCTTCACAAATATGCCGGCCGGGCCTTGCTGGTGGCGACCGGAGCCTGCGCCATCCACTGCCGCTATTGTTTCCGACGGCATTTCCCCTACGCCGAAGCCGGACTTTCGGGTCGCCAACTGGACCAGGCTCTGGCATGGCTTGAGGCCGACAGATCAATCAGGGAGATCATTCTCAGCGGCGGCGACCCGCTGTCCCTGACTGACCAGCGGCTGGCGGCACTGGTAGATAAGCTGGGCGCGATCAGGCATCTACGGCGATTACGCATTCACAGCCGCAGCGCCATCACCTTGCCCGAACGCATCACCCCGGAACTGTTGGGGTTGCTTGCCGGCTGGCGGGGCCCAGTGGTGCTGGTGGTGCATGTCAACCATGCCAACGAACTGGATCACACCGTCGCTGAAGCCATGACAGCATTGCGTCAGAGCGGCGTCACGTTGCTGAACCAGAGTGTACTGTTGCGCGGAGTTAATGATTCGGTCGCGGCGCTGGCTGAGCTGAGTGAGTCACTGGCCGATCATGGCATCCAGCCGTATTATCTGCACTTGCTTGATCCGGTTGCCGGCGCCGCGCATTTTGATGTCGATGAAACACGGGCGCGCGGCCTTGTGGGCGAACTGCGACGGCACCTGCCGGGCTATTTGGTGCCGACGCTGGCGCGTGAGATACCGGGCGAGCAAGCCAAACGTATTATTGCCCCGTGACAGGGATGCCTGCACGGCGCTAAGCTGGCCACAAGTGAACGGATCATGCCGAAGCAAAAAAGTTGACGCGTCCTCACATATGAAGGAGCATTCGCAGGCTGCGGTAAACAGAAATCAATCCCTGAAGGGTCCGGAGTGAAACAGCGTCCCACGCCGGTTTATTCACCCCTGACCCTGAATACGCCGTCCAATCACAAGGGACAGCAGGAGTAAACAGGCCCATGCAGGAAGCCACCCTTAAAGTCTGGATTGCAGATCATTCCCAAAACGATGCCGAAGCGCTGGCCAGCACCTTGCGCAATGCCGGCTATCGCATACGCACTACAGCAATTGGCTCACATGGCGAGCTTGATGAAAAGCTGGCTGAAGACACCCCGGATCTAGTGCTTTGCGCCGTTGACCTCGAACTGCTGCCGCTGGACAAGTGCACTGCGGCCTGCGCCGGCAAAGCCCCTGAAATACCGGTGATCGCCATTGCGGAAGACCCCGATGACACCGCCCTCGCAGCCGCCATCAGTTTCGGCGCCCGGGACATGGTTCGGCGCGAGGCCAGTGATCACCTGCAGCAGGTAGTAGGACGCGAACTTGAGGTGGCCCGCCATCGCCGGGCGCTGGCTGAAAGCCGCAGCGAGGCCGAGGAAAGCAGGGCCCTGGCTGACACTTTCCTGGACTCCAGTACCGATGGCGTGGCCTACATCCATGAAGGTATCCACGGCCAGGTTAACAGCGCCTATGCCCAGCGCTTCGGTTTCGAGTTACCGGCGGAAGTCGAGGGACTGCCGGTGCTGGAATTCATCGCCAAGGACGACAGGGACGCCGTCAAGAAACGCCTCCGGGAATTCGACAAGGGACAGCTCAACCCCGAACCCATGGAAGTAACCATGCAAACCATGGAAGGCGAGAGCTTCAAGGTCAGCATCCTGATGCAGGAAGTGCAGCATGAGGGAGAGCGCACCCTGCGACTGCTGGTCCCGACTGACACCGGCAATCCCGAACTCGAAGCGGTCCACGACGCCCTGAAAAAGGAATTCAATAACCAGCGTGAGCGCTTGCAGAAAATTGAAACCGAATATTCCGAATTGCGCGAGAGCCACCAGATCCTGCAAAAGGAACAGGAAGAACTGAATAGCAAGTTGAAAACCGCCGCCAAAAAACTCGAGGAAAACAAACAGGCCGCCGCCGAAGTGTCTGCCGACGGGGGCAGCCAGGCACGCGCCGCGTTCCTCAAGGAGGCCGATGCATTAATCGAGTCGCCACCTGACAGCGGCAAGGCGGGCCTGGTCTGCTTCAGCGTGGACAAATACGACGAACTGCTTGGCCAGGTCGGCTTTTCCAATCTGGAGAGTTTTGTTTCCCAGTTTGGCAAAGCAATTGAAAAACATCTGGACAAGGGCGAGAAACTGTATCGCATCAGCGACCAGGGCTTTGCCGTTTGTCTGACCCGCGACGCCGACAAGGAAATTGAGAAATGGGCTAACGACGTGCTTCACAGCGTCAATGGCAACCTGGTGGAGAGCGGCACTCACTCCACTTCCATGGGCGCCAGTGCAGCCTTTGTGCGCCTGAGCAGTGCTGAAGACGCAGACACCGCCCTGACCAATGCCTGGAGCGCAGCCAGCGCGGCTGGCGAAGGCAGCGTCACCCGTGCGGCCGGCGGCAAGTCAGAAGCCAGTAGTGATGACGAAAAATGGATCGATCTGATCACCACGGCGCTGGAAAAAGAGCGCTTCCAGTTGGTCTACCAGCCCATTGCCGCACTTGATGGCAGCGCCACGGAGCGTTATGTGGTGCGTATCCGGATGCTGGGTGAGGATGGCACGGAATACGCGCCCGAGGAGTTCATGCCGGCCGCCGAACGCGGGGACCTGATGCGTGACATTGACCGCTGGGTCATCGACAAGACACTGGCTGTGGCCGCGGAGCGCGGCGCTGAAGCCAGTGATGCGACCTTCTTTATGAAGCTCTCGGAAGCCTCGGTGACCACACCTGACATCCTGGACTGGATTGCCGCCACCCTGGAGGGCCACAAGGGCATGCAGGCCACGATTATGTTTGAAGTTGCCCAAAACGTGGTGGAAAAACACCTCAAGACCGCGGCCAATATTGCCAAGGGCCTCCAAAAACTCAAGTGTGGCTTCGCCGTCGACAACTTCGGCGTGGACAAGAGCGGGCTCAACACCATCAAGCATGTGCCCATGGACTTCCTCAAGCTCGAGGGGGCCTTCATTGCCGAGATGAAGGAAGACCCGGACAAGCGCGAGCATGTTCAGGCCATCATCGACCTGGCGAAGGAGAACGAGATTCAGACCATCGCCGGGCAGGTGGAGGATGCCAATAGCCTGGCCACCCTGTGGCAACTCGGCATTAACTTCATCCAGGGCAACTATGTGCAGGAAGCCGAAGTGGTGCTGGACTCCGATGGCGGCGGCTTCCACTGGAACGGCGAGGAAAAGCAGGCCAGCTCAAACTGAGCCGACCTGCCTGAAAGCAAAAAACCCGGTGTGTTATTAGCGCGTGGGGTTCTGCAGCGCCGCGATACGCTCATCAATGGGCGGATGGCTGGCAAACAAACGCTTGATGCCGCCCCCGATGCCACCATTAATACCAAAGGCCTTGAGCTGCTCGGGCAAGTCATGGGGCTCGTGGGCGGCCTTGAGCTGTTCCAGTGCGCCGATCATGGCGCCCCGGCTTTTGTAGGCCGCGCCGCCGGCATCCGCCCGGTATTCCCGCCAGCGCGAAAAAGCGCTGACGATAATCGTGGCGAGTATGCCCAGCACAATCTGGGCAAAGATCACGGTGATGAAGTAACCAATGCCGAAGCCACGTTCGTTCTTGAAGACCACCTTGTCGACGATAAACCCGATTACTCGCGAGAAGAAAATCACGAAGGTATTGAGCACCCCCTGCAGCAGACTCATGGTAATCATGTCGCCATTGGCCACGTGCGCGACCTCATGGCCAAGCACGGCCTCCACTTCATCACGACCCATACGCTGCAGCAGGCCGGTGCTCACCGCCACCAGCGACTTGTTGCGAGAAGCACCAGTGGCAAAGGCATTCATGTCCGGGGATTCGTAAATCGCCACATCGGGGGTGGCAATATTGGCCTTGCGTGCCATGGCCGCCACTGACCCCAACAGCCAGCGCTCCACCTCGTTACGGGGCTGGTCAATCACATGCGCCCCGGTGCTACGGATAGCCAGGGTCTTTGACAGCAGCAGGGAAATGAACGAACCGCCAAAGCCCAGCACCACGGCAATAATCAGCCAGAAGCCGATGGGCATGCCAAACTCATTGTACAAATACTGCTCTAGCCCGGTCAGACGAAGAATGATGGTCAGTACAAAAATGACCGCGATATTGGTCAGGCTAAACAGGGTGATGCGTTTGAACCACGTCATTGCCGAATTCATCCTCGTTTATGCAGCTGCCCGAATATGGCACGGATACAGTGATCCGCAACAAGTGGCTTGACGGGCGCCCGAATCAACACTTACAAGCGCCTAATATGGGGCCGGCCGCCGCCTTTATCAAGACTCAACCAGCAGCTGATTGACATTGCGCCAGCCACGCGGCAACAGGCGGCCACGCTGGGCCCGTTCGCCCTGATAGTCGGTCAGATCCTGGGGTCGCAAGGTCATCTGGCGCTTGCCGGCCAAAACAACCAGCTTCTGTGTCGGCCCCAGTACCGCAATGCCGGCCAGACGTTCCTCTCCGGATTTCAGTCGTGCCGCCGGAATTCCCAGAATCTTGTTGCCCTTGCCCCTGGACATCTCGGGCAGGGCCGCCAGTTCGAATACCAGCAGATGGCCATCACTGCTGACCGCAGCCAGCAACGGAGCCTCGCCTGCAGGAACCGGAGCTGAAGGCAACACGCTGGCGCCCGCAGGGACATTGAGCACCAATTTGCCGGCACGGTTGCGGCTCAGCAAGTCACCCTGGCGCACCACAAAGCCATAGCCGGCATCGGTGGCCACCACATGCCGCACATCCTCCTCCCCGGCCAGCACCGAAACAAAAGTCACCCCATCAGGCGGATCCAGTCGCCCGGATAACGGCTCTCCCTGTCCACGCGCAGAGGGCAAGCTATGCGTGGGCAGACTGTAGGCACGACCGGTGGAATCCAGCACCACCACGGGCTGGTTGCTGCGCCCGGTCGCGGCATGGGAAAACCCGTCACCGGACTTGTAGGCCAGTGACTCCGGGTCCACGTCATGACCCTTGGCGGCACGGATCCAGCCCCGCTGCGACAGCACTACCGTAACCGGCTCACTGGGGGCAAGTTCGGTTTCAGCCAGCGCCTGAGCCACCGGCACGCTGTCGGCAAGCGGTGACCGGCGTTCGTCGCCGTAACGCTCGGCATCCGCCGCCAGTTCCTTGCCTACCAGGGTACGCAACCGCTGCTCAGAGCCAAGTATCTTCTCCAGCTGCTTGCGTTCATCCTCCAGCTCGGACTGCTCACCGCGGATTTTCATTTCCTCAAGCCGGGCCAGATGCCTCAGTTTCAGCTCAAGAATGGCTTCGGCCTGATCCTCGCTGAGGCCAAAACGTTTCATCAACACCGGACGGGGCTCATCCTCATTGCGAATAATGGCAATGACTTCATCGATATTGAGATAGGCGACCAGCAGCCCTTCCAGCACATGCAGACGGCGCGCCACCTTGTCCAGCCGATACTCCAGTCGGCGCCGTACGGTGCCAATCCGGAACGTCAGCCATTCCGACAGCAATTCGCGCAGATCACGTACCCGCGGTCGGCCGTCCAGACCGATCACATTAAAATTGGCGCGCACACTGCGTTCCAGATCCGTGGTGGCGAACAGGTGGCTCATCAGCCGTTCGCTATCAACGCGGCGGGAGCGCGGCACAATCACCAGCCGGGTGGGGTTCTCATGGTCCGACTCATCGCGCAGGTCTTCCACCAGCGGCAACTTCTTCGCCCGCATCTGGGTGGCGATCTGTTCCAGCACCCGGTTGCCGGACGTCTGGTACGGCAACGCCGTCACCACAATATCGCCCTCTTCCATTTGCCAGCGGGCGCGCATGCGAATGGTGCCATTACCGGTTTCATATAACTGCAGCAAATCCTCACGCGAGCTGATGATCTCGGCCTCGGTGGGGAAATCCGGCGCGGGCATGTGTTCACAGAGGTCAGCGATGACACTGGATGGCCGCTTGAGCAAGGCCTGACAGGCCGCAGCCACCTCCCGCAGATTATGCGGGGGAATATCGGTGGACATGCCCACGGCAATGCCGGTGGCGCCATTGAGCAGCACATGCGGCACCCGTGCCGGCAAGGCCACGGGCTCCTGCAGGGTGCCATCAAAATTGGCGGTCCAGTCCACCGTGCCCTCGCCCAGCTCGGACAACAACAGGGCGGCGAAGGGCGTCAGCCGGGCCTCGGTATAGCGCATGGCGGCGAAGGACTTGGGATCGTCGGGCGAACCCCAGTTGCCATGACCGTCGATCAGGGGGTAGCGATAACTGAAATCCTGGGCCATCAGTACCATGGCCTCATAACAGGCGCTGTCACCATGGGGATGGAACTTGCCCAGCACATCACCCACGGTACGTGCGGACTTCTTGGGTTTGGAAACCGCCGACAGCCCCAGCTCCGACATGGCGTAGAGAATGCGCCGTTGCACCGGCTTGAGCCCGTCGCCCACAAAGGGCAGCGCCCGGTCCAGAATCACATACATCGAGTAATCGAGATAGGCGCGCTCGGTAAACTCGCGCATCGGCAACTGCTCGATGCCCTGGTAACCCGCCTCGCTGGACTCACTCATGAATTCACTCCGCTGTGCTCAGACTTCCACTTCCGCCAGATCACCCTTGCTTTCAAGCCAGCCACGCCGGTCGGCGGCGCGTTTCTTGCCCAGCAGCATATCCATCAGGTCAAAGGTTTCACGGTCATCCTCGGCCACGGTCAACTGCACCAGCCGCCGGGTTTCAGGCGCCATGGTGGTCTCGCGCAACTGCAAGGCGCTCATTTCCCCCAGGCCCTTGAAGCGGGTCACGCCTACCTTGCCCTTGACCTTGCCGGCCTCGACCCGATCCAGCACCCCCTGCTTTTCGTCATCATCCAGCGCATAAAAGACCTGCTTGCCCACATCGATGCGATACAGCGGCGGCATCGCCACATACACGTGACCGGCGCTGACCAGAGGCCTGAAATGGCGCAGGAACAAAGCACACAACAGGGTGGCAATATGCAGCCCGTCGGAGTCGGCATCGGCAAGAATGCAGATGCGGCCGTAGCGCAGGCCTTCCAGCTGTTCAGAACCCGGTTCCACGCCAATGGCCACGGCAATATCGTGGACTTCCTGTGAGGCCAGCACATCCGCCGGCGCCACTTCCCAGGTGTTGAGTATCTTGCCGCGTAGCGGCATCACGGCCTGGAATTCCCGATCCCGTGCCTGCTTGGCTGAGCCACCGGCGGAATCGCCCTCCACCAGGAACAACTCGGTGCGAGCCGGATCCTGGGCGGCGCAATCGGCCAGCTTGCCCGGCAACGCCGGCCCGGAGGTCACCCGCTTGCGCGCCACCTTCTTGCCTGCACGCTGACGCGACTGGGCCCGGTCGATGGCCTGGCGCGCCAGCGTCTCACCCACATCCGGATGCTGGTTCAGCCACAGACCGAAGGCGTCACGCACCACCCCGGAAACGAAGGCCGCACACTCGCGCGAAGACAATCGTTCCTTGGTCTGACCGGAAAACTGGGGATCTTCCATGCGCACCGAGAGCACGTAGCTGCAACGCTCCCAGACATCTTCAGGCGCCAGCTTCACGCCCCGCGGCAGCAAATTGCGAAATTCGCAAAACTCACGCATCGCCTCGGTCACGCCGGTGCGCAAGCCGTTGACATGCGTCCCCCCCTGCAGGGTCGGGATCAGGTTCACATAACTTTCGGCAACCGGCTCCCCTTCCCCGGTCAACCAGCACAGGGCCCAGTCCACTTCCTCATGTTCGCCACTCACTTGCCCGCTGAACAGATCCGCAGGCAGGCGGGGCGTCTGGCCCAGCTCTGTGGCCAGGTATTCACCGGTGCCTCCCTTGTAACACCAGCTTTCCCGTTCCCCGGTGGCCGCGTTGACAAACTGCATTTCCAGACCCGGGCACAAAACCGCCTTGGCCCGCATCACATGACGCAAGCGCGGCAATGAAAAGCGGGCGCTGTCAAAGTAACTGTTATCCGGCCAGAAGCGCAGACGCGTGCCGGTATTCTGGCGACCAATACGGCCCGTTTCAGCGAGATCCGAAACTTTCTCGCCGTTTTCAAAAGCCATGCACCATTCAACGCCATCCCGGCGCACGTTCAGCTCAAGCCGGCGTGACAACGCATTAACCACGGAAACGCCAACGCCATGCAGCCCCCCGGCAAAGCGATAGTTCTTGCTGGAAAACTTGCCCCCGGCATGAAGGCGGGTCAGGATCAGCTCAGCGCCCGGCACGCCGTGTTCTGGGTGAATATCCACAGGCATCCCCCGGCCATTGTCCTCAACTTCCAGTGAGCCGTCCTCGTGGAGCGTAACCGTAATGCGCGAGGCCTTTCCGGCCATGGCTTCATCGACGCTGTTATCGATAACTTCCTGGGCGAGATGATTGGGCCGGGAGGTGTCGGTGTACATGCCGGGGCGCCGGCGCACCGGGTCGAGGCCACTGAGCACCTCGATCGCGGCGGCATCGTATCTCTCGCTCATGCACTGCTTCCTGTGGCTGTATCCAGGGGAACCGGGCCGCATCGCGGCCAGTGAAGCTGGCGGGAGTGTAACCTACAAGCCGTCTCCGGCGAAGTCCGGGCGCTGGACCTGCCGGGTTGCTCTGGGGCAACATAGGCCACCGGGGGGATCCACCCCTGTTCACAATCCGCCTTGCAAACCTGACCCGGACAGGAGCGCACTTGAACAAGAAGAGCGACAATCATCCCGAAGCCTTTGAGCAGGCCCTGCAGGAGCTCGAGCAGCTGGTAGACCAGCTTGAAAAAGGCGACCTGACCCTGGATGAATCACTTCAGCGTTTTGAACGCGGGGTGGGGCTGGCCCGCACCTGCCAACAGGCACTGCGTGATGCTGAGCAGCGCGTGCAGACCCTGAGTGAACGTTCGGCCGATGCGCCCCTGCAGGATTTCGGAACGGACGAACAGCAGTGACTCACGCCTGGCTGGATGGTTACCAGCAGCGGGTGGATGCAGCCCTGGATCGCTGGCTGCCGGAGGCACGCGTTGCCCCCTCTCATCTGCACGAAGCCATGCGTTATGCCGTGCTTGGCCCGGGCAAACGGGTGCGGCCGGCATTATGTTATGCCACCGGCGACGCCCTGGGTATTCCGCTGGAAAGACTGGACGGGCCTGCCTGTGCGGTTGAGCTGATTCACGCCTACTCGCTGGTCCATGACGACCTGCCTGCCATGGATAATGATGACCTGCGCCGGGGTCGCCCGACCTGTCACCGCCAGTTTGATGAAGCCACCGCCATCCTTGCCGGTGACGCCCTGATGGCCCTGGCGTTTCGTATTCTCGCCCACGACCCGGCGATGGTGGAAGACCCTGCCACCCGGCTTGAAATGATCAATCTGCTGGCCACGGCCTGCGGCTCCCGCGGCATGGTTGGCGGACAGTCGCTGGACCTGGCCGCCGAAGGCAAGCCCATTGAACGCAGTGAACTTGAATACATCCATATCCGCAAGACAGGCGCCCTGATTCATACCAGCGTGATGCTGGCGGCGCTATCCTCGGAAACCGCCACCGCGCGCCAGCGCGAGCACCTCGAACATATGGCCAAACAGATCGGCCTGGCCTTTCAGATTCAGGATGACGTGCTGGATGTCACTGGCGACACCGACACTCTGGGCAAAACCGGAGGGCGGGATATTGAACGTAACAAGGCCACCTACCCCGGCATTATGGGACTCAAGCCGGCGCAGGAGCTGGCGCTGGAGCTCCACCAGCAGGCCCTTGAGGCACTGGCCCCCTTTGGAGATCATGCCAGGCCCCTGCGCCTGCTTTGCAACTATCTGATGCACCGCGACACCTGAGCAACCACGGGTCCCATGCTTGATCCGGCGCTCCGGCAGCGCCATACTTGCAAGGCTGTACCCGATGATTGCCCGAGACCGGCATCCTCAGAGCCCAACCGGCACAAATCTCGCATGAGCAACCCGACCTATCCGCTGCTGGATCGTATTGACTCTCCGGCCGACCTGCGCGCCATGCCGGAAAGCGAACTGCCATTGCTGGCGGATGAGCTGCGCAGTTATCTCATTGAGACGATCGGCCGCGTCGGAGGGCATTTTGCCGGCAACCTGGGCACCATCGAACTGACCCTGGCCCTGCATTACGTCTATGACACGCCAGATGACCGGTTGGTATGGGACGTGGGCCACCAGACTTACCCCCACAAGATACTCACCGGCCGACGCCAACAGATTCACACCATTCGTCAGCATGGCGGTCTGGCGCCTTTTCCCAAACGCGCTGAAAGCCCCTATGACACCTTTGGCGTCGGCCACTCAAGCACCTCGGTCAGCGCCGCGCTGGGCATGGCCCTGGCTGCGCGCAACCAGGGCCAAAGCCGGCGTGTGGCCGCCATCATTGGTGATGGCGCCATGACTGCGGGCATGGCCTACGAGGCGCTTAACCATGCCGGCCATCTGCGTGCCGACATGCTGGTCATCCTGAATGACAACGAAATGTCGATCTCGCCTAATGTGGGCGGGCTCAATAACTACCTCACCCGGCTGCTCAGCAGCCAGTCTTTTACCTCGGCGCGGGAAGGCAGCAAGCGGGTGCTGGACCACCTCCCGCCGGTACGTGAATTTGCCCGCCGGGCCGAGGAACACATCAAGGGGATGGTCACGCCAGGCACCCTGTTCGAGGAAATGGGCTTTCACTATTTCGGCCCGGTCGACGGCCATGACCTGCCGACACTGGTACAAACCCTGCGTAATCTTCGCCAGCGCAGCGGACCCACCTTCCTGCATATCGTCACGCGCAAGGGCAAGGGCTACAGCTGGGCCGAGGAAGACCCGGTCAAATACCATGGTGTGAGTGCTTTCGATCCACATACCGGCAAGATGACCCCCAAAAGCGGCGGCGTCAGCTATACCCGCGTTTTCAGTGACTGGATCTGCGACATGGCTGCTCGCGACGAGCGATTGGTGGGCATTACCCCGGCCATGCGCGAGGGGTCAGGCTTGGTCGAATTCGAGCAACGCTTCCCGGAGCGCTACCACGACACCAGCATTGCCGAGCAGCATGCCGTGACCCTGGCCGCCGGCATGGCCTGCGACGGGGTAAAACCTGTAGTTGCCATCTACTCCACTTTCCTCCAGCGCGCCTATGACCAGGTGGTGCACGATGTTGCCGTGCAGAACCTGCCGGTACTGTTTGCCATCGATCGTGCCGGTCTGGTGGGCGCCGACGGCCCCACGCATGCCGGCAGCTTTGATGTGGCCATGCTGCGCTGCCTGCCCAATTTCACCGTTATGGCGCCTGCCGACGAAAACGAGTGTCGGCTCATGCTCAGCACCGGCTTTGAAATCGATGGCCCGGCCGCAGTCCGTTACCCGCGGGGTGGCGGACCCGGAATTGAGGTAGCATCCGGGCTGCAGACCCTGCCGGTCGGCAAGGCTGAAGTCCGCCGGCACGGGCATAACCTGGCCATACTGGCTTTTGGCACCATGGTCACGCCGGCCACGGAGATCGCTGAATCGCTTAATGCCACCCTGGTCAACATGCGCTTCATCAAACCACTGGATGAAGCCTGTGTGCTTGAAATAGCCCGCAGTCATGGCGCCATTCTTACGGTGGAGGAAAGCGCCATTGCCGGGGGCGCCGGTGAGGCGGTCAGCGAATGTCTGGCGGCCCATGGGCTTACCTGCCCGCTGGCCCATGTGGGCCTGCCGGACCGCTTTATTGAACATGGTTCACGTGAAGACCAGCTTGAGGATGCCGGCCTGACAGCCGCAGACATCCTGGCCGCTGCCAACAGGCTGCTGGCACAATGCCCCGAAAACCATGGCAAACGCGCTGAAACTCCGGCCTGGCGCGGATGACCACCGCCCGACATGCTGGTATGATTTTCCTCGTAACCACCGGAACCTGATTCGGACCCTGCCATGCCCGCGAACTACACCCTAAAAACTGTCAGCGAGTTCGCTGCTGCCCATACCCTCCGTCACTACGAAGGGCCATGCAGCCGTATGCACGGGCATAACTGGAAAGTCGAGGTCGAACTGACTGGCACGGAACTTGACGAGGCCGGTATGATCATAGACTTCAGGCAAATCAAGCGGGCCACCCGCGAGATTGCCGAGCGACTTGATCATCGTTATCTCAATGAGATTGCGCCTTTCGACGAGCGCAACCCGACGGCGGAGAATATTGCCCGCTATTTTTTTGAGGAATTGCAGCAAATGTTCAGCCAGCAAGGTAACGCCCGCATCAGCGCGGTAACCCTGTGGGAAACTGACCGCGCCTGTGCGCGCTTCAGCATGGACTGATCCGAAAAAAGAAATCCAAACGCGCTCCTCGCGCTGAATCAGGAACACTTTCTCATGAACCAGATCAAGCAGGCCGCAACCCGCGTGGAACAAATCGCCGACGTTCAGGGTATTCCGGATGTTCGCGGTATCGCCATCGATCGCGTGGGCATCAAACGCATCCGCCACCCGGTACGGGTGCGGGATATTGACGGCCAGGAACAGCCCACCATCGCCACCTTCAGCATGTATGTGCAATTGCCGGCCGAACACAAGGGCACGCACATGTCACGCTTCGTCGACCTGCTCAATCAGGACAACGACAGCGGTCAGTGCGTGCTGGATGTGGCGACCATGGGTGACTTTTCCCAACGCATGGCCCACCGGCTGGATTCCTCAACCGGCGACCTTGAAGCACGCTTCACCTGGTTTATAGACAAGCCCGCCCCCGTCAGCGGCATCGTCAGCAAACTGGAATACGAGGCCGGGATTCGCGCGGTGCATGAAGATGACACCCAAACGCTCGATCTGCGCGTGGTGGTCCCGGTGACCAGCCTGTGTCCCTGCTCGCGCGAAATATCCGACTATGGCGCCCATAATCAACGCTCCCATATCACCCTGACCGTGCGCACCCGGGGCGGGCTGGGCATCAGCGAACTGATCCGTACCGTGGAGGCAGAAGGCTCTTGTGAGCTCTATGGCCTGCTCAAGCGCCCCGACGAGAAATATGTCACCGAGCGCGCCTATGACAACCCCAAGTTCGTCGAGGATATCGTCCGCGACGTGGCCGCCCACATGGACGCCGATGATCGGGTGCTGGGCTACACCCTGGAAGCCGAGAACTTCGAATCCATCCACAATCATTCGGCCTACGCCTGGCTGGCACGTGACAAGCAGGCCTGAAACCCGACCACGCCTCTCGTCTCCGGGGGTGGGTCCAGTCTCCCGTAGAACTCTGATAACTTGATCGTGCGCCGGACTTTGCCCGCCAGGCGGTTTCTGTGGTGCCTGCTCCAGCGGCAACCTGTTCCATTGCCGAACTATGAGCCTGTAGCGAGTGCTGCCTTTTGCCGCTGAATACGACAGGGAATCCCCAATGAAGGCATCCGATCTGCTGGTCAGGGCACTGGAAAATGAAGGCGTGGAATACGTCTTCGGCATTCCCGGCGAGGAAAACCTGGACCTGCTTGAATCCCTGGCAGGCTCAAACATCCGCCTGATCCTCACCCGACATGAACAGGGCGCCGGTTTCATGGCCGCCACCTATGGCCGGTTGACCGGCAAGGCCGGTGTCTGCCTGGCCACCCTCGGCCCCGGTGCTACCAACCTGGTGACCACCACGGCCCATGCCCAACTCGGCGCCATGCCCATGGTCACCATCACGGGTCAGAAGCCGATTAAACACAGCAAGCAGGGCCAGTTCCAGATCATTGATGTGGTCGACATGATGCGTCCGCTGACCAAATACACGCGGCAGATTGTCAGTGGCGGCACGATCCCGGCGCGTATTCGCGAAGCCTTCCGGCTGGCCGAGGAAGAGCGCCCCGGCGCCACCCATCTGGAACTGCCCGAAGACATTGCCCGCGAGGACACCGACGCCGCCCCCATCACGGCCAGCCTCACCCGTCGGCCGGTCACCGAGGCCAAGGCGGTAGATTACGCCATCAAACTGCTGACCGAGGCAAAACACCCGGTGCTGGTCATCGGCGCCGGCGCCAATCGCAAGCTGACCGCGAAAATGCTGCGTGCCTTTGTGGACAAACAGGGCATCCCCTTTGTCACCACCCAGATGGGCAAGGGGGTGCTCGATGAAACCCATCCGCTGTATCTCGGCAATGCGGCCGTCTCCGAGGGGGACTTCCCCCATCGGGCACTGGAAGCCGCCGACCTGATCCTGAATGTGGGCCATGACGTGGTGGAGAAGCCGCCGTTCATGATGAGCACCGGTGAACGCAAGGTCATTCACATCAATTTCCAGCCGGCCCAGGTCGACCCGGTGTATTTCCCCCACGCCGGCATGGTGGGTGATATTGCCAACAGTATCTGGCAGCTCAATGAAAGTATCGCGCCGCAGCCGCACTGGGATTTTGATTTCATGTTCAGGGCGCGAGACGCGTTGCATGAGCATATGGCAGAGGGCTGCGAGGATTCCTCCTTTCCGGTGCTACCCCAGCGGCTGGTACGCGATGTCCGCCGGGTGATACCGGACGACGGCATCATTGCCCTGGACAACGGCATCTACAAGCTCTGGTTCGCTCGCAACTACCCGGCCCGCCAGCCCAACACCGTGCTGCTGGACAACGCGCTGGCCTCCATGGGCGCCGGACTGCCCTCGGCCATGGCCGCGCGGCTGGTTTATCCGGAACGCAAGGTGATGGCCATCTGTGGCGATGGCGGCTTCATGATGAATTCGCAGGAAATCGAAACCGCCGTGCGCCTGAAAATGGACCTGGTGGTACTGATCCTCAACGACCGCGCCTACGGCATGATCAAGTGGAAGCAAAAACACATGGGACTGAAGGACTTCGGCCTCGATTTCGACAACCCCTGCTTCATCACCTACGCCCGCAGTTACGGTGCCCACGGCCACCGGCTGGAAGCCACCGATGAACTCGAGGGGCTGATGCGGGAATGTCTGGCGGCCGGGGGCGTTCACCTGATTGATGTGCCGGTTGATTACAGCCACAACGTGCGTATTCTCAATGAAGAGATTCCCCGCCTGAGCAAAGCCCTCTGAACCCGTCGGTTTCAGACTATATCGCCGGCAGCCAGCCGCTCAGTGCAATCAGCACCATCAAGGGCACGCAATACAGCCCGGCAAGCACGTCATCAAGCATCACCCCGAGGCCGCCGGGCACCCGGCGATCAGCCCATGACACCGGCCAGGGCTTGAGCACATCAAACAAGCGGAACAGGAAAAACCCCACGATGCCTGCCGCGACCGGTGACTGGGGCGCCAGGCCCAGCACCACGGGCAACATGGTAATCCCGTAACCGGCGAACTCATCCCAGACAATTGCCGAATGATCATGACGGCCCATGCGCTGCGCAGCCACGCCACAAAGCCATGTGCCCGCAACCAGCACCAGCAGCAGCAGCAACACAAAGACCCATGGCGGCCACCACAGGACCGCTACAATATAAACCGCCAGCGCGACCGCGGAACCCGCGGTGCCGGGCGCAAACGGCGACAGGCCCGAGCCGAAACCGGTGGCGAGAAACAGCACCGGGTCACGTATCACCTCCGCCAGAGCGGGTCGTTCGCTCATTCTGCCTCTCCTCCGAAATGGCGGTAACCGCCTGCTGCTACCGATACCGTTTCACCTGATGCATCCAGGCAAAGCACGCCCGGCGCTTCTACCAGGCACCCGATCCGGGTGAAATGGCAATCCAGCCCGGCCAGCGCGGCAAGCGCGTCCACTTCCCGGGCCTCGGGCAATGCCACCAGCAATTCATAATCATCCCCGCCGCCCAAAGCCAGCGAGCGTGCTCTGTCCGCGTCCACCACCGAATCAAGTGCCGGGGAGCGGGGCAAGGCGTCAACATCCAGCCTCGCACCCACCCTCGAAGCCCGGCATAGATGACCAAGATCGGTGAGCAGGCCATCCGAGATATCAATGGCCGCGCTGGCCAGACCGAGCAGCCGCTGACCCGCCGCCAGCCTGGGCTCGGGCTGACGCAAGCGCTGCAAAAGATAATCCCGATGGACGTCAGGCACCCCCGATTCACCCTGCTCTATAGCCAGCCCCAAGGCAGCATCGCCGGGCGTGCCGGTCACATACAGCCGGTCCCCCGGCCGGGCGCCGCTGCGCATAAGCCCCTGCCCCTGCGGCAGCAACGCCTGTACCTGGATTGTTACTGTCAGCGGGCCACGGGTGGTATCTCCACCTACCAGGGCCACATCGTGCGCGTTTGCCAGTGCATCCAGCCCGCGGGCAAAGCCTGCCACCCAGACCTCATCAATTTCCGGAAGGCTGAGGGCCAGGGTCGCCCAGGCCGGCTCCGCCCCCATCGCGGCCAAATCACTCAGATTGACCGCGAGCGCCTTGTGCCCCACTGTCCCGGCCGGCGCCCGGGGATCAAAATGCACCCCGGCGACCAGCGTATCCACCACCGTCACCAGATCCTTGCCGGCTGGCATCCGCACAATGGCACCATCATCCCCCACGCCAAGGCAAACATCAGACCGTCGTGCTCCGCAGTCACTGAAATAACGCTGGATCAGGGCATGTTCAAGGCTGTCTTCATGCATCAGCGCAACACCACGGCCGATCAGCCCTCTGTGCCCGGGGTGGTGTCACGATACCAGCGCGGGTAGTGTTCACGCACGGTTTCACTATCCGCGGCCAGTGCATGGCAGCCGTCAATGAAAAAAGGCTTGCGCCCGCCAGAAGGATCCTCGCCCCGGGCACGGGCTTCTCGCGACAGCACCGGCCCCATCGCCTGAAAGGTCGTGGTGGCGAGATTGTCCAGAAGTTTGGTGACGTGGGTGCAGCCCCGGGTGGCGCCAAAAAGCCGCCGGCAACGATGACTGAAACCGGGCCCGATCCTCAGCCCCACCAGCTGCTCATAGGCCGGTTCGATCGCATTGCAGCGGGCGAAGGGGTGCTCATCCATGGCCACGCTCACCTCGCGGATCACAAAGCCCTCATCCACGCTCAGGCGCAAACGCATGCCGTGAACGGGCGTACCGGCCGGGATCTCACCTCGCCAGGCATTACTGGCATCCCAGCTGCGGGTATCCACCAGTTCACCCTCGATATCCCACAGGCCATCCTGTCGGCGGAAGGCCTGACATTCAATGCGGCGGGTATGCATGTGTTCGCGGGGCGCAGCTTCAGGCAAGGGCATAACCAGCCTCCGGTAAATCAGTGTGTACTACTTACGCAGGCACCGCAGCATACACCATCAGCACGGACCACGAGGCTGGCCGGGTTCAGATCACACCGGTATCGAGCACATCGGCCAGGCTCTGTACCGGCACTACGCGCAGGTCGCCAATGCGTTTTTTACGTGGCGCATTGGCCGCCGGCACTATGGCCGTGGCAAAGCCGTGCTTGGCCGCCTCGCGCAAGCGCTCTTCGCCCGCCGGCACCGGCCGGATCTCGCCGGCCAGCCCCAGTTCGCCAAAGCTGACCACATCCGCCGCCACCGGTCGGTCCCTGAAGCTCGACAGCACGGCCAGCAGCACCGCCAGATCGGCCCCGGTCTCGCTGACCCGCATGCCCCCCACGATATTGACAAAAACATCCTGGCCGAAGGTCGCGATAC
>PWYF01000197.1 GCA_003567955.1 Thiotrichales bacterium | reverse complement strand
TATCAAGGCGCGACTTTGCAGACGTATCGAGAATACGTCAAAAAGTCGCAACGCCGAGACCGGAACACTGGCCAATTCCCGAAGGGCGGGTCTGCGGCGCTCATCTGCGGCGTTGCCGTGCTTGCAAAGGCAGCCAGCCTTCGGCTGCGCACGGCGCCTTGCATATGAACGCCGCAGGCCCCGCTGAGACGCGACGAATTAATCAGCGTTTCCTTAATCAGCGTGTCCTTTAATCCATTCGGCGAGCTTGTCCATAGCTTGCCGGCCCGTTGCCTGTTGCTCGTTCAGGGCCTCGGTCAGTGCATTGATGCGCATGGCGGCGCTGACACACTCGTCTGCCGGCGCCACCAGGGAGATTCGCACGCGGTTTTCACCGGGGTTGCCCTGACCACTGTCACGGCCCAGAAAAGACCCCGGTACCACGCTGACATTGAAGTGTCTGTACAGCGCCAGTGCGAAGTCGGTATCGCTGATGGGTGTGCGTGGCCATAGATAGAAGGCGGCATCGGGCACAGGCGTTTCCAGGGCATGACCCATCAGCCCCAGCACTTGCTGCATGCGACGACGGTAGGCTGCGCGGTTCTCGCGCACATGTGTTTCATCCTGCCAGGCCGTGATGCTGGCGTATTGTGATGGCGGGGACATGGCGCAACCGTGATAGGTGCGATAACGCAGAAAGGCCGCGATTAACCGCGCATCGCCGGCGACAAAGCCCGAACGCAGGCCCGGCAGATTGGATCGCTTGGACAGGCTGTGGAAGACCAGACAGCGGCCAAAGTCATCCCGGCCCTGCTGTGCACAGGCCTGGAGCAGGCCGGGCGGCGGCTGGTCTTCGTCAGGGTAGATTTCGCTATAGCATTCGTCGCTGGCAATGATGAAATCATGCCGGTCGGCCAGTTCGATCAGGCGCCCCAGCCAGGCCAGATCTGCCACCCGGCCGGTGGGGTTACCTGGCGTGCAGATGTAGACGAGCTGGCAGGCCTCCCATTCCCGCGGGGTGATGGCATTCAGGTCAGGCAGGAAGCCATTGTCCGCCGTGCAATCCAGGTACAGTGGCCTGGCGCCGGCGAGCAAGGTCGCGCCTTCGTAGACCTGATAGCCGGGGTTGGGCATGGCCACGCGGGCGTCGGTTGTGCGGCTCACCATGGCCTGGGCAATCGCGAACAGGGCCTCGCGGGTACCGTTAACCGGCAGGATATGCTGATTCGGGTCGAGCATGGCGGCCGCCAGATTGAAGCGCCGGCACAACCAGTCGGGGATCGTCTCCCGCAGTTCCGGAAGACCGCGCGTGGCGGGATAACGCCCCAGTAAATCCAGCTGACGTGAGAGCGTGCCAATGACCTCCGGCGGGGGCGGGTCCTGCGGCTCGCCTACAGCCAGCGAAATGGCGGTGTGCTCAGGCGAGGGGGTGCCCCCTTGGCGCAAGCTGGCCAGCCGTTCGAAGGGGTAGGGCTGCAGCAGCTCCAGATCCGGGTTCATGATGTCTGTTCCTGATCCAGAGCTTCCCGCAGGGCCTCGCGTAGCCGTTGCTGGCGTTCGGGGTCATCCAGCGGCTGCTGGCGGGTGTCGCTGATATAGAATACGTCCTCCGCGCGTTCCCCCAGGGTGGCAATCTTGGCGGTGTGTACCCGGATGTCATGCTGCTCGAAAATCCGTCCCACGTGAGAGAGCAACCCGGGCCGGTCGCCGGTCACCAGCTCCAGCACCGTACGGCTATTGATTTCATCCTGGCTGAAACTGACCTGGGTCGGGGTGGTGAAAGCTCGAATGCGCCTGGGCATACGTCGGTTGACCCGAAAGTCCGAGGGCTCAGGGTCACTGATGGCGCTGGTCAGCGTCTGCTCGATTTCCCCGGTGCGCCATTCGGTGGTGACAGGTTCGCCACTTTCTTCCAGCACAATATAGGTGTCGAGCGCGTAACCATTGGTGGTGGAGTTAATGCGCGCTTCCTCAACGGTCAGGCCGAGCTGATTGACTACCGCCATGACCAGACCAAACAGGTAGTCCCGGTCCGGGGTGTACAGCAACAGCGTCATACTGCCGCGTTCGGTATCGGCGCGGACACGCACCAGAGGCCCATCGCTGTCATGGGCCATGATCTGGCCGGTCTCCCAGGCAATGTCCTCGGGCTGGTTGCGCAAAAAATATTCATCTGGAAAGCTCAGCCACAATTCGCGCGCGCGGGCTTTGTCGTAGCCATCCTGTTCCAGCCGGGCCAGTGCCTCCTGCTGGTTTTCCTGCACCCACTCAGCCGGATTCACCGGGTTTTCAAGCCCGCGTTTCAGGGCCTCGCCGGCGGCCTGATAAAGCTCACTGAGCAGGCTGAATTTCCAGGAATTGAGCAACTGGGGGTTGGTGCCACGCATGTCGGCCACGGTCAGCAGAAACAGGTAATCCAGACGCACCTGACTGCCCACCTTGCAGGCGAATTCGTGGATTTCGTCGGGATCGGTAATGTCGCGGCGCTGGGCCGTCTTGGACATCAGTAGATGCTGTTCGACCAGCCAGGCCACCAGCTCCGAATCATGCGCGCTGAGGCCATGATGCAGACAGAAGTCGCGGGCATCAATGGCGCCCAGCACGGAGTGATCGCCCCCCCGGCCCTTGGCGATATCATGAAACAACCCGGCGAGATACAGCAGCTCGGGCTTGGGGATGCGGGCCATGACATCGCTGCAAAGCGGGTATTCATGGTAGTGCTCGGGCACCGTGACCCGCCTCAGGTTACGCACCACAAACAAGGTGTGCTGATCCACGGTGTAGGCGTGGAAAAGGTCGAATTGCATGCGCCCCACAATCTGGCCAAAGGCGGGCAGATAGCGGGCAAGAATCCCGTAGCGGTTCATGCGCCGCAATACATGGGTAATGCCATGAGGCTGGCGCAGAATTTCCATAAACAGGCTGCGTGTGCGGATGTCGTTGCGGAAATCGTCGTCGATGAGCTTGCGGTGTTGCCGGATCAGGCGGATTGTGCTGGCACGCACCCCCTTGAGCCAGGGGTTTTGCTGTAGCACCAGAAAGATTTCCATCAGGGCGAAGGGGTAGCGCTCAAACACCTTTTCATGGGTGACTTCAAGGTAGCCACGGCGAGCCTGAAAGCGTTTGTTAATAGGCACAGGGGTTTCATCACCGCCGGCGTGGAGGATGTTTTCCTCGAACAGTTGCAGCAGCATTTCGTTGAGTCGGCCCAGCCGCTTGATCTGCCGGTAATACAGCTGCATGAACTGTTCCACGGCGAGATTCGCGCCCTTGTCTTCAAAGCCGAAGTGGCGCGCCAGTGATAACTGGTGGTCGAAAAGCAGGCGGTCTTCATGGCGCCCGGTCAGCAGATGCATGGCGAAACGAACCCGCCAGAGGAAATGCTGGCCGTCCATCAGCGAGTGATATTCGTGTTCGGTGAGAAAGGCATGATCAACCAGGTCTGGCAGGCCCCGGGCCCGGAAGTGACGTTTGGCCACCCAGCCAATCATCTGGATGTCACGCAGACCGCCGGGGCTCTCCTTGACGTTGGGTTCCAGTTCGTAGGCCGTGCCGTGGTATTTGCGATGACGCTGTTGTTGTTCTTCCCACTTGGCCTCGAAAAAGGTCCTTGAGTCCCACATATGGTCGGGGCTGGTGGCTTCCTGCATGGCCTGGAAAAGCGATTGATTGCCGGCGATCAGACGTGACTCTGTAAGATTGGTAATCGTGGTCAGGTCAGCAGTCGCCTCCTGACGGCATTCATCCAGATTGCGAACCGCGTGACCGATTTCCAGGCCGCTGTCCCAGAGAAAACCCACCAGCGTTTCAACCCGTCCCGTCCATTCCCCGGGTGGCTGCTCCGGCAGCAAGATCAGCAGGTCAATATCTGAAAAGGGGTGCAGTTCGCCCCGCCCATAGCCGCCCACGGCGATGAGGCTGAGGCAGTCGGCGCATGGGCCAAGGAATTGCTGCCAGACTGCGCTCAATAAATGGTCGAGCAGGCGAGTCCGGCCATGGACCAGGGCCGGCGCCGGCGCGCCCTGTTCAAAGCCCGAGGCCAGCATCTGGTGGCCGCGATCAAGCAGCTCACGGGCGCGGGTCTGATCAATCTCTCCCGTGGCCAGCTCTTGGCCCAGTCTGGCGAGTTCCTGATGCAGTCGCTCGCCCGCATCGGCGTCAATTTCAGTCAATGCTGACATGGCCTGCCTCCGTCCGCACAACGGTCGGGTTCATGCTGGCAGTTGCGGGATTTGCTCATCACTGCGCAGCGTCAGTATTTCCACCCCTTCATCCGTGACCAGCAGCGTGTGCTCCCACTGGGCCGACAAGGCGTGGTCCTTGGTGACCACGGTCCAGCCGTCGGCCAGCAGTTTTACGTGGCGTTTGCCGGCATTGACCATCGGTTCAATAGTAAAACACATGCCGGGTTCCAGCCGGGTGCCCGTGCCGGGATCGCCGTAGTGCAGCACCTGAGGTTCTTCGTGGAAAACCTGGCCAATGCCATGGCCGCAGTATTCGCGCACTACGGAAAAGCCTCTTGCCTCAACATAGCTCTGAATGGCATGGCCAATATCGCCGAGCGTGGCGCCGGGGCGGACCTGCTCAATGCCGACGAACAGCGATTCGCGGGCCACTTCGCTCAGCCGCCGGGCCTGTATGCTGCCCTCGCCAACCAGGAACATGCGGCTGGTGTCGCCGTGGAAGCCGTCCTTGATGACGGTGATGTCGATATTCAGCGCATCCCCTCTGCGCAGGCGCTTGTTGCCCGGGATGCCATGGCAGACCACATGGTTGACCGAGGTGCAGATGGATTTGGGGAAGCCATTGTAGTTCAGTGGCGCAGGGACCGCTTCGAGCTCATCAACAATATAGCGATGACAGATTTCGTTGAGTTCTTCGGTGGTCACGCCAGGACGGACATGCGGCTCGATCATCTCCAGCACGCTGGCCGCAAGCCGGCCTGCAACCCGCATTTTCTGTTGTTCCCCGGGGGTCTTGATGGTTACTGCCATGATGTTCCCTGCTGTGGCTGCAGGCGATTCACCCCGCATGGCGGTGGCTGTCGCGCGTTGTGGGGTCGGGCAGTTTATGCTATAAAGCGCGCGCCTTCCAGAGATTCGGCTCGAGGTCGTGTCTGGCGGGTGATTGGCATGCCGCCTTGCGGGCGGTGCTGTCGGTGAAACGTCCGCATGGCGGACATACAAAACTTCTCACATACGCCGGCACATGTGGCCGGGTGCCCCGCCGGTCAGGCGCGCGGCCTGCGAGCATGAAGGTGTTTGCATGTCGTTGCCGAAGCCCCCGGGGGTTGCCACATGGGGCGTATGGAGGCCCAACCCATACAATTCGGAGATCTCATCATGGCAGACGTATCCATGCGTCAGTTGCTGGAGGCGGGGGTGCATTTTGGCCACCAGACCCGTTTCTGGAATCCAAAGATGGCGCCTTATATTTTTGGCGCGCGCAACAAGATTCATATCGTGAACCTCGAGAAGACCCTCCCCATGTTCAGGGAGGCGGCCGGCTTTTTGAAAAACCTGGCCAGTGATGGTGGCAATGTGCTGTTTGTGGGCACCAAGCGCGCCGCCAGTCAGTACGTCAGGGAGCAGGCCGAACGCTGTGACATGCCCTACGTCAATCACCGCTGGTTGGGTGGCATGCTCACCAACTACAAGACCATGCGCAATTCCATTCGCCGGCTCAAGGATCTTGAGCTGATGCGTGAAGACGGCACTTTTGACCGTCTGATCAAGAAAGAAGCCCTGATGTTGCAGCGCGAGATGGAAAAGCTCGAGCGCGGCATTGGCGGCATCAAGGATATGCCGGGCATTCCTGATGCCATGGTGGTGATCGATGTTGGTTTCGAGAAAATCGCCGTTCAGGAAGCCGTGAAACTGGGTATTCCGGTGATTGGTATTGTCGATACCAACAACGACCCCGATGGTATTGCCCATGTGGTGCCGGGCAATGATGACGCCATGCGGGCTATCCGTATTTATCTGGAAGTATTCGCCGACGCGGTGCTTGAAGGTCGCAGCCAGCGGCCCGAGGCCGCCGCCGCCATGGCCGAGGGCGATGATTTTGTGGAAATGGCCGGTGATGGGCCGGCGGCTCCCGCCCCGCGCAAGCGGGCCACCGCGACTGCCGCCCCCCAAAAGGCCGCTGCGGACAAGGCGGAGCCTGCAGAACCGGAAACCAAAGCTGAAGAGGCTGCCGGTTCTGAACCTGCTGCAACCGCCAGCATTGAGGCCAAGGCCGATGCGGCTGAAGCGGGTGACAAGGACAAGGAAGAGAGCAAGCCCGCTGCCAAGGCCTCGACCACGGCAAAGAAACCTGCGGCAAGCAAGTCAGCCACCACCAAAAAGGCGGCTGCAAGCAAGACAACAACAGCAGCAAAGTCGACGGCGGCCAAAAAGACCACTGCGAGCAAGTCAGCCACCACCAAAAAGGCGGCGGCAAGCAAGACGACAACAGCAGCGAAGTC
>PWYF01000221.1 GCA_003567955.1 Thiotrichales bacterium | reverse complement strand
GTCCACCAGCCGGTGGCGGGCCAGATCTCGACAACGGTCATGCCCGGTTCGACCCCGAAGAAATCCAGCACTGCAGCCGGATTACGGTAACCATCGCGGGCGGCAAATTCGGGCGTGCGGTGATCGGCTGCGAGGATGGTTTCCAGCTTCGCGCGGTCGGCTTCGTCAAGCTCGGTGACATCCGAGGCATGACTGATGCCCGGGGCGTTGATCAGCAAGACGGCCATTGCGGCGAGTGTGACGGAAATGCGCTGCCACATCATAAAAGCTCCCGATTGTTGGGGTATCACGGGAATAGACCGGCGTTGGCGCCCTTATCGTGCGCCCCGGTTATGAACAGTGATGCCGGCGTGGTGCTCAGGGCCGGGCCAGGAACAGATCCGGATCAACCATGGTGCCGTTCAGGCTGACACTCCAGTGCAGATGCGGGCCGGTGACCCGGCCGGTGGCGCCGACGGTGCCGATGGGGCTGCCGGTTTCCACACGATCGCCCACCGAAACATCAATGCTGTCCATGTGGCAATACATGGTGACCAGCCCCTGGCCGTGATCAATAAACACGGACTTGCCGTTGAAGTAGAAATCTCCGGTTTCCACCACCCGGCCCGGGGCCGGCGCCACAATGGGGGTGCCTACGCTGGCGGCGATATCCAGGCCGCTGTGCGGGCGGCGGGGTTCGTCGTTGAAAAAACGGCGCAGGCCGAAGGGGCTGGTGCGTCGCCCCTCCACCGGGTAGGGGAAGGCCAGGTTCCAGGCCTGTGGGGCGTCGGTCCAGGTTTGCAGGGCGCTGCGGATGCGCTGGGTCTCGCGGCCGATGCGGCGCAGGGCCTCCTCGCCGGGGTGAACCATTTCGCGCTCTACCGTCAGGCGGGATTCTTCATACTGCTTGTCGCGAATCTCGAAACCGAGGGGCTGCCGGCGGCCGTCACGGTGACGGATTTCGGCTTGCAGTTCCCCCGGCGTGGCTGACAGCGGAATACCGATCACTGCCGTCCACTCGCCATCCACCTCGCGCACCATAACGGGTCTGTCGTTGAAGCGCACCAGGTCGCCCTGGCCAAAGCCGGTATCGCCCAGGCCGATCACAGCCACACCACCGGGCACGGGCTGGTGACGGGGCAGCGGGCTGGCTTCAGCGGCCATGAGGGTGTTGGCCAGCATCAGACCGGCGGCCAGCAAAAGGATATAAACCCTGAGCATCATGAATCTCCCTGCTCCTTGAGGACCGGGCGAGTCTCGCGAACATCGCATAACAGCTCGCCCCGCGCCAGTCGGACATTCAGTGGGTCGCCGCTGTGCACCTGCCGGGCATCCGTCACCACGGTGCCGTCAGGCTGCCGTGCAATCGCATAGCCGCGATCCAGTGTGGCCAGCGGGCTGACGGCCGAAAGTCCCCGACTGGCGACGGCAAGACTGCGGGCAAGACGGTCCAGGCGCCGGTGCATGGCGCCTTCCAGCCGCTGGTGCTGGTGCGCCAGGCGGTCATGATGCAGCTGCAGGCGTCGCGCCGGAGAGTGTGCGTGCAGTCGGTCATACAGGCCCCGGAGACGGTCGCTGCGCTGGCGCAGTCCCAGCCGGCAGGCGCGATCCATCCGCAGCCACAGTTCATCCAGGCGCTGGATCTGCTCGGTGATACGCCGGCCCGGGTGCAGGGCCTGCATGCGTGAAGTCTGGGCCCGCAGGCGGTTGTCGCCGTCACGAATAAGCCTTGTGCCGGCGCGTTGCAGGCGTCCGGCCAGACCCTGAACGCGTTGCGCGAGTTCACCCCGGTCGGGTGTGACGGCCTCGGCGGCCGCCGAGGGGGTGGGCGCCCGCAGGTCGGCGACAAAGTCAGCAATGGTGAAGTCAATTTCATGACCCACGCCGGCAACAATGGGCAGCGGACAGGCGTGCACGGCGCGGGCGACGGCTTCATCATTAAAAGACCAGAGATCCTCCAGCGATCCGCCGCCGCGGGTCAGGATCAGCACATCGCATTCATTGCGCGCGGCGGCCAGGCGCAGGGCTTCCACAATCCGGCCCGGGGCTTCCTCACCCTGTACCGGCACCGGATAAACCACCACCGGAATGGCGGGAAAGCGCCGCCGCAGCACATGCAGCACGTCGCGGATGGCCGCGCCCGTAGGCGAGGTGATCACACCAATGCGGCGGGGCAGCCAGGGCAGGGAGCGCTTGTGTTCCGGGTTGAACAGACCTTCGGCCTGCAGGCGGTTTTTGAGTTCCTCGAAGGCCTGGCGCAGCGCGCCCTCGCCGGCGGGCTCCATATGCTGGACGACAAGCTGGTATTCGCCGCGGGCCTCGTAGAGGCTGACACGAACCCGCACACGCACCTGCTGGCCGCTTTCGGGGCGGAATTGCACCTGCATGTTGTTTTGTCTGAACATCGCGCAACGCACCTGCGCGCGACTGTCCTTGAGCGAGAAATACCAGTGCCCGGAGGCCGGTTGCGCCAGATTGGACAGTTCGCCCTCGACCCACAGTTGGCCGAAACCCGATTCCAGTCGCGCCCGTACCTGGGCGTTCAATTCGGAAACGGCATAGACCGGATCCCGGGTATCGGGCTCGCCGGGCAGCAGGCTGGCGGTGCGTGGGGCGTTCATTGCGACATCATAGCTGGCGGAGCGGGGGTTAGAGAATAGTCGGGTGTGAATTATGTGTGAAGAGCAGGGTATGCTCGGGGCTTGATCCGGGTGGATGAAGGCTGGCAGTCGTGATTGCTGTTATCAGGGATTTCTGGCGGCACTGGCGGGCGGTGTCGGAGCGTGTGCTGCGAGACCGGCTGTTCTGGCTGGCGCTCGTGTTGGCGGCGGGTGTGGCTGCCATGGCGGCATGGCTGTCGGGGGCTGACCCTTCGGTGGCCTGGGTATGGCAGGAACCGCAATGGTTCCTGTGGATGGTGTTGCTGTTTCCGGTGCTGGAGGAGCTGGTTTTCCGTGGTGCGATTCAGGGCGGCCTGCTGCGGCTGCCTGCCATGCGCCGGGCCTGGCTGGGGCTGACGGGCGCCAATGGTCTCACCAGTATACTGTTTGTGCTCATGCATCTGGTCTACAACCCGGTGTGGCACGCGCTTTCAGTGTTTGTGCCCTCGCTGGTGTTTGGCTGGTTCCGGGATCGGCATCGCAGTGTGCTGCCGGCCATCCTGCTGCATGTGTTGTTTAACCTGATGTGGTTCGTGGCGTGGGGTCAGAATCTGTAGTCCTGGTAGATTGCCACGACCTTCTCCAGGCAGCTTGCCAGCGCTTGTTGACGGTCACCATCCAGCCACTGGCGCTTGGGGATCAGCCATTCATCGCGATGATCACGATAATGCCGGTTCATCAGGGTGGGGAAGTGACCGGCACGGATGAACAGGGCATCGAGTAGCACCCGCATCAGCTTGCCGTTGCCATCCAGAAAGGGATGCACCCGATTGAATTCCAGCATGAACTCCATGGCGGCGCGGCAGGGGTGACCGGTATGGTCGTTATAGCGCGCCACAATGGATTGCAGTTGCTCCGGAATCTGCTCCCAGGGCACGAAAGCATGCAGCGGCCCGTGTTGTTGCACGCCGATGTCACGCTCGCGGAATTTTCCCGGATTCACGGCGATGGTTTCGAATGTACCGTCGCCGTTATGCAGGGAGGTTTGCATATCCGGGGGGTGGAGGTTGCGGTGCAGCTCCTGGATGGCTTCCACGCTCAGCGCGTCGGCTGCAACGATATAGTGCCGGGTCAAGCCGGTGATAAAGCCGATATAGCGTTGTTTTTCTGCCGGCGCGTCGGCCAGGGGCTGTCGTGTTCCTTCAGGGTCCAGTTGGCTTTCCAGCGCAACATATACAGCCATGAGCAGGAAATCGTGCTGTTTGCGTGACTGCACAGGGCCGAGGTGCGAGGCCAGAAAACGCCGGCCGAAATCCACCTGCGCCAGCGATTCGGCCAGCGCAGATGGATTCACCGCCGTCGTGTTCTTGTTCAGCCGGGCGCGCGGCATGTCAGCTTCCGGATTGCCGTCGCGTTCAGTGTTTATTGCCCATCTGTATCGCGAACGATGCGCACCAGGTTTTCATAGAACGTGTCTGAAGCCCTGCCGGCCATACTGACGCCCCCGTCCTGGAAATTAATCTGCCACGCCCGGGTGTTGTCGTTGCTGAGGGCCACCGAAGGCGTGCTGCTCCAGTAGAAGTAAGTAGAGCTGTCGGGAAAAATCTCCTCGTTGATGGCCGGGGCGTGCTTGCAGCGTTCCACGATACTTTCGAGTTCGTTGATGTTGGGGACGCGCCAATCCGAGTGACCGGCAAAGCCGCCGTTGGCATTGATGTCCGCCACTTCCTCGAGGGCATCGCGCCAGTGGAAGTTATCGGCTGTACCATCGCAGGATTCAGTCGCCGCGTTCCATTCCTGTCCCAGTGAACAGCGGGCCCAGACACGGCCGGTTGGCTCATGCCGCACCGTGCTGCCGTCTCCAAGAACCTCGAAGTCAGAGCCTGGTGTGGTGGCCGGTACGGCAGCATTGTCGCATTCGCCAGCCTGGGCTGAGAACACGGGAGTCAGCAGTAAAGGGCTGCAATATAGTGTGTGGCGTATTTTCATGACTTGTCTTCCTTGGATCAGTGTTTTTGCGATTTTGTCCGAAATCAGTTCAGCATCCGCCGGGGTCAGGGTGTATTGCGAACCAGGCGCACTTGCTTTAGCTGATTTTTTCCGGTTCTCCAGGCGGTGGACGCCGAAAACTCGGGGATGCTGAAATCAAACTGCCAGGCACGGTCTTCATTCCCGTCTTGAGCCGAGGTCTGGCTTGTCCAGTAATAGTCCGCCACGGTGTTGGGAAAGAAGTCTGTATCGATGGCGACATCTCCGGTTACGCCCCGGTGCATGATGGAGTTGAGCTCTGACACAGTGGGCATGCGCCAGTCGTCGTAGCCGCACAACCCGGCCGCATTGACTGCGTTGACAAAGGCGTGAGTGTCGCAGTCGGACAGGGCACAGAAGCCGCCGTCCTCGATCCCGGCGTCGCCGCCATTCACGTCGGCATCGGGGTTATACCAGCTGTAGCTGTGGTCGGCGTATCGCAGATCGCCTGTCCCGGTTTGTTTGACTTCCCACATCAGGCCGGTGACGTTGTCCAGCACACAGGTATGATCAGTGGCTGAAGCTGGCAGATGTTCACCGTCTCCATCAAGCTTGATGAAATCAAAGCCGGCATCCCCTTCTCCGAGCTTGTCGAGATCACCGTCGCGCGCCGCCGCATCACGGCCGGAATCGCCGTCCTGGCCCGGGAAACTGGTTACGGGACAGGACAGGTTGTTGGCATCGTCGTCGCCGCACCAGTCAACACCGGTATCATTGAGGCCGAGCATCCCGCTGTCGCCGGAGCTGCTGCTACTGCTGCTACTGCAGCCGGCGATGGCCAGTAACAGGCATGCGAGGCCGGCATAGCCCACTTGCGAATTCATTGTGAAAAGATTTGGTGACCTGAACATTATTGGGTCCTCCCCTGAGGGTCTGCTTATGAATTTGTGTTATCAGTTGTCAATAACTTATAGCATGGCGGGCCTTACAAACACCTTACAGTGCGTAATGGCTGATGATCCGGAGTGCGGTTTATGGCAGGCTTTAATTTGGCCTGGTGCAGGTTTCAGGAGGTTCTGGATATGCGATCCACAAGGCTTTTTGCGGCATTTCTGGCGGGGTTGTTTTTTTCAACCACAACGATGGCTTTTGATCAGGGAGTGCTTGGGGATGTCGAATTTGTCAGTCAGCCGAGCGACACATTGCTGACTCACGGGCAGCCGGAACCGCATGAGCTGGTCCTGGTGCAGCGGGCCGGAGGCAAGCATGTGATTAACCTGCGCGGGCTGGATGAATTCGACGACTGGGATGCCGGGGCGCTGGTTGATGCCCTGGGCATGAATTATTACCACCTGCCCATTACTGACGGGCAGTCATTGTCACGTGATCGGGTGGCCTTGTTTGACCGTATTCTGGGCGATATTGGGGATGAGCCGGTGCTGGTGTATTGCGGCTCTTCCAATCGCGTGGGCGCCATGTTTGCCCTGCGGGCCGCCTGGCTGGAGGGTTACAGTGTCGATGAAGCCATTGAGCTGGGGCGCGAGCACGGCCTGACAGGGCTTGAAGCGCGCGTCCGCGAGTTGCTTGAAAATGGTCACGACTGAGCGCCTCACCTAGTGCTGGATATTTCCTCCCTTTTGCTGCTGGCCGGGCTGGCCGTGGTGGTGCTGCTGTTCTGGCGGGGGCAGGCCGCGCGTGAGGCTGCTGTGGCCGCCACTCGCAAGTATTGCCGCGATGAGGGTGTGATCCTGCTGGATCAGACGGTAGCCCTGTGTCGTCGGCGCATTCGACGACATGAAGATGGCTGGCCCCGTCTGGTGCGCACCTGGTGTTTCGAGTTCACAGTGAGCGGACGCGAGCGATACCGGGGGCGCACTGAAACTCTTGCCGATTCCGTGCTGGTGATCCAGCT
>PWYF01000243.1 GCA_003567955.1 Thiotrichales bacterium | reverse complement strand
CACCTCGGGGGCGGGGCTGGTGGGATACACCCCCACCGTCACGGCGCGCACAATGCCGGCGCCCATCTGCCCCAGTACCCATTCGATGCGGTTTTCGGAAATCACCCCGAAGTGCCCGCCCGGCGCCAGCCCCAGCTCGCGCAGGCCAAGCCCGAAATGGCGCGCGCGGCGGTAATAGCCGGCCCAGGAGGTGGGATGCCAGATGCCGAAATCCTTCTGCCGCAACGCCACCTGCGCCGGCAGGCGCCGCGCATTCTCCCGCAGCATCTGCGGCAAGGTCATCTCCGGCAATTCAACACTCACCACCACACCCCATACACCAGATCAATTCTTCCATATCGCAATCCATGCTCCACCCGAACAAACCATCGGCGCGTGCGCCACGATGATCCGTTCTGCAACAGTCCATCCCGCGACTTAACACTTAACACCTAAAACCTAAAACGCTTTTAAGATAACCACCGCTTACGGCGCTTGTAGTGCTTGACCTCGCGATAACTGCGCTGCTCGCCACCCTGCTCACCCATGCCCAGATAAAACTCGCGCACGTCATCGTCGGCCATCAGCTTGTCCGGGGTGCCGTCAATCACCACCCGGCCGGATTCCATGATGTAACCGTAGGACGCCAGCGCCAGCGCCAGGCTGGCGTTCTGTTCCACCAGCAGCATGGCCACGCCCTGCTCGGCGTTGATGCGGCCGATGATGGTGAAAATATCCTCCACCAGCATGGGCGAAAGTCCCAGCGAGGGCTCGTCGAGCAGCATCAGCCGCGGCCGACCGACCAGTGCCCGGCCGATGGCCAGCATCTGCTGCTCGCCGCCGGAGAGATAGCCGGCCAGCGCCCGACGCCGTTCATGCAGGCGCGGGAAGTATTCATACACCAGATCGAAGTCCACCCGGCCGCCGTCGCTGCGCCCGGTGAGCGCATAGCCGGCGGCGACCAGGTTCTCCTCCACCGTCAGCTCCTCGAACACCCGCCGACCTTCCATCACATGGCACATGCCGTCACGCACCAGCTGGTGCGGCGGCCGGGCACTCACCGCCTGGCCGGCGTAATCAATGCGGCCGGCCGTGAGCTCGCCATCTTCCAGTGACAGCACGTTGGACACCGCCTTCAGGGTGGTGGACTTGCCGGCGCCGTTGGAGCCGAGCAGGGCCACGATCTCGCCCGCCGGCACCTGCAGCGACAGCCCCCGCAGCACCTGCACGGCGCGGTTATAGACCACCTCGATATTGGCGATATCCAGCAGCGGCTCGCTCACGAATTACTCCAGCTCGATCCAGTCCGACACCGGCACCATGCGCCCGGCTTCCACATCGGCGCGGTAGATACGGCCCAGCGGAATGGAATTGCCACGGAAATTGACCGGCTGGCCAAAGATGCCGCCGGTATCAATATCCTCCAGACTGTCCAGGGTCTCGCGCATATTGCTGCCGGTCAGCGCCTTGCCGGCACGCAGGGTCTCGCCGGCGATGGTCTTCATCAGCAGGCCAGTGAGCCAGCCCTGGACATAGGTGTTGGTGCGGTACTCATCATTGATCTCGCGGATTACATCCATGATCGGCGCCGGGCCACTTTCATCATAGAAATAGCGGTAGGGCATCACCCCCATGAAGCCCTCGGCGGCCTCGCCCATCTCGTCGATCATGGTCTGGTCCATGGTGTAGAAGGTGCCCATGAACTTCGTCTCCAGCCGCATCTGGCGCGCGCGGCGGATGAACTCGGGGATAGGCGAGAGCACATAGCCGTGGAAGATGGCGTAATCCGGCCCGGCCCGACGCAGTTTCAACGCCTCGGCGGAAATATCCGAAGCCCCCGGCGGCGTAACAATGGTGCCGGCAATCTCCAGCCCCAACGCCTCGGCGCGCTCGCGGGCCGCACGGATGGGGTCGCGGCCAAACTCGGTATCGGAGTGGATCAGCATCACGCTGGCGCCGGGGGTTTCTTCGGCAATATATTCCAGCAGCATGCCCACCTGCTCACTGTAATCCGGCCCCAGCATGAACTGCAGCGGGTAGCGCTCGGGGTCGTTCAGCTCGGAAGCAAAGGAGGCGCCGGTGAGCAGAATATCGCGGCGCTCCAGCTCGCGGTTGATGGTCTGCTGGAAGGCGGTGGAATCACCGAAGTAGAAATTCACATCGGCGCGACTGGTAATACGCCGGAACACCGCCACCGACTGGTCGGTCTGGTAGCCGGTGTCCTCGCCAATATAGCGCACACGGTGGCCCTCGATGCCGCCCTGCTCGTTGACCCAGTCGACAAAATCATTGAGCCCGGCGTTGAGCTGGATGCCGGCAAAGGCGAAGGGGCCGGTCATGGGCACCGAGGCACCCAACACGATTTCCTTCGGTTTTTCTTCTTCGGCAACGACCACGCCGCTGAACAACATACCCAGCAACACCAGCAGCACCGCGATCTGTTTATACCCGGACATGGCTAAGTCCTCCTTCAATTACGGAATGGCCAGAGATGGAAAAACCGCCGCACCCGCCGCCATATCTCGGCCAGGCCATGCGGCTCGAACAACAAAAAGCCCACGATCAGCAGGCCGAACACCATGGTGCGCACCGGCGACAGGATCACCGAGGCATCTTCAATAAAGGGGCTGAGCAAGTCCACGCCATAGCGCAGCGCCTCGGGCGTAAGCGTCATGAAGATCGCGCCCAGAATGCCGCCCAGAATAGTCCCCATGCCGCCCACGATAATGGCGGCCAGCAGAAAAATGGACATCAACAGCGGGAAACTCTCCGGGTTGATGGCACCGAAAAAATAGGCCCAGAGCCCGCCCGCCATGCCGGCATAAAACGAGGCAATGGCAAAGCTCATCAATTTGTAGGTGGGCAGGTGGATCCCCAGCACCGAGGCCGAGATATCACGATCACGAATGGCGATAAAGGCACGCCCGATACGGGTGCGGAACAGATTCGCCGCACCCAGCACCATCACCACCATGATCGGCACCACCAGCCAGTAGAACTGATCCGGGTCGGCCAGCGCCGTGCCCATCACCTGCGGCGGGTCGATATTCATGCCGCGCATGCCCCGGGTCACGCTCTCCCAGTTGATAAAGACAAACTGCAGGATAAACGAGGCAGCGATGGTAGCGATGGCCAGGTACAGCCCCTTGACCCGCAGGCTGGGCAGACCGAAGATCACGCCCGCCACCGTGGCCATGCCGGCACCGGCCAGCAGGTTGACGAAAAACGGCGCACCGGTATGGGTATCCAGCCAGGCGACGGTATAGGCGCCCACCCCCATGAAGGCCGCCTGCCCCAGGCTCACCTGACCGGTGTAACCGGTGAGAATATTGAGCCCGGTGGCACTGATGATGTTGATGCTGATCAGGCAGGCCAGATACAGCCAGTACTGGTCGGCCATGAAGGGGTACAGCGCCAGCGATACCAGCAGAATGCCGAACCACGTCCACTGGGTGGGGGTGCGAAACAGCGCCTCGTCGGCCGCATAACTTTGCTTGGGGGACCCGATCCTCACAGCCGTTCCACCTCCGGCGTGCCGAACAGGCCCCAGGGCCGCACCAGCAATACCACCAGCAGCAGCGCGAAGGTCACCAGGTGCTCGTATTCACCGCCCAGATAGCTGCCCGCCAGGCTCTCGATCCAGCCGATCAGAATGCCTGCCAGCAACACCCCCGGCACACTGTCCAGCCCGCCCACAATCACCACCACCAGCACGGTCAGGCCAAACAGGGCCAGCGCCGGCGACAGCCCGGCAATGCTGCCCAGCAGCATACCGGCGCCGGCGGCGATCATGCCCGCCAGCATCCAGGCCAGCGCGTACACGCGCGGCACGTTGATGCCCATGGCATAGGCCGCGCCCTGGTCCAGGGCCGTGGCACGCAGCGCCACACCACCGCGCCAGTAGCGAAACAACAGTACAAACACCCCGATCACCGCCGCGGCAATCACAAAACTCCAGAAAGGCTCCGGGAAGACAAACACCGGCCCCAGGAAAATCGGCTCATCCGGCAAAAACTGCGGCAAACGGCGCGGATCGGCCGTCCAGATCAACTCCACCAGGCCCACTAAAATACTGCCCAGGCCAATGGTGACCATGAACACCGAGATGGGGTTTTCACCCAGCATGGGCCGGATCACCGCCCGCTCCAGCAGCAAGCCCAGCAAGCCGCCACCGGCCAGTGCAAACAGAATAGCCAGCCACCACGGCAGGGCCAGCCCGGCAGCCAGACCGAAAAACAGGTAAGCCCCCACCATCAGCATTTCGCCAATAGCCAGGTTGATCACCCGGGTGGCCTTGTAGATCAGCACAAAGGCCACGCCGGTGAGCGCATACAGCCCGCCCATCCCCAGGCCGGTGAGGCTGATTTCTATAAATTCGATCAGCCCCTGCATCAGGCCGCCCCCGCCTCGCCGCGGATACGCCGGCGCAAAGTCTCGGCATCGCCCGCGCCCAGATAGGCCCGGATCACTTCCGGATCGGCCTGCACCTCGGCCGGCTTGCCGGCCGCAATCACCTCGCCGAAATTGAGCACATGCACGTGGTCACAAATATCCATCACCATGCCCATGTCGTGCTCCACCATCAGCACGGTCACATCCCACTGTTCACGCACATCGAGGATGAAACGCGCCATGTCTTCTTTTTCCTCCCGGTTCATGCCGGCCACCGGCTCATCCAGCATCAGCACCTTCGGCTGCATGGCCAGGGCCCGCGCCAGCTCCACTCGCTTCTGCAAGCCGTAGGGCAGACTCGCCACCGGCTGACGCCGGATATGGTCAATCTCCAGGAAATCAATCACGCGACGCTCGATTTCCTCGCGGATGCGTATCTCTTCGTTGCGCGCCGGGCCCAGATACCACAAGGCCGACAACAGACCGGTACGCGTGCGCACGTGGGCGCCGAGCTTGATGTTATCGAGTACGGTCATGCCCCGGAACAGGGCGATATTCTGGAAAGTGCGCGCCAGCCCCAGCGCGGCGCGGCGCGGCGGCTTCAGTGCCGAAATATCCTCGCCATCAAGCCACACGCTGCCGGCCTGGGGGCGATAAAATCCGGAAATAGCATTGAACAGCGAAGTTTTACCCGCCCCATTGGGGCCAATCACGGCGGTGATACCCCCCCTGGCGGCATCAATGCTGACCTTGCGCAGGGCCTGCACCCCGCCAAAAGCCAGTGATAATTCCCGGACTTCCAGATGTTGCATTGCGCGTCCCGTGACTCACCCTGGGATTGATCAACCGGACCGGCAGAATCCACCAGCCCGCAGGTGGAGTCAACCGCCTGATCATTCGAAAGGCGGCTCAAGCTCCAGCACCTGCAGCAGATCGGTCCACCCCAGCACCGACAACAGGCCATGGCGCGCCGCGCCGCCGGCAATCACCATTTGCCCGTCAAGCACCGCGCCATCCGCGCCATGCACCGGCAGCGGAGGTGGCGGCGCCGGGCGCCAATGCGGCGCATCCGCCCGCGCATCCAGCACCCAGTGCCGGTCAATAATATGCCCCCCGCGCAGCGCCGGTTCCTCGCCACCCAGCACCAGGATGTGGCCGTCTATCACACCCTCGGCAGCCCCACTGGTGACCGCGGGGAGATCCGGCCCGTCACGCCACTGATCCCGGGCCGGGTCATAAATATCCACCCGCGCCAGGCTCTCCGGCGCACGCCCTCCGATCGCCCAGATCAGGTCATCCACAACCACCACCGACAGATGATCGCGCGGCACCGGCATTTCAGCACCCCGGCTCCAGCCCTGCCCGGGTTCATAGATCAGGACGCCTCTGCCCTCGCCCTGTCCACCAACGACATACAGCCGCCCGTCCAGGGCCACCATGCGGTGACCCCAGCGTGGTGCCGGCATATCCGGCAGCACTTCCCATTCGTGTTTGTCGGGTTCAAGCCGCCAGAAACTGGCCGTGGCCTGCCACGGCCGATCCAGTGTCTGCGCCCCGCCACTGGCATACACCGCGCCATCCAGTGTTGCCGCGGCGGTATGGTGCCGCGGCGCCGGCAGTGTCGAACCCTGCACCCAGTGCCCGGCTTGCGGCAGATACCAGTGGACCCGGTCCACAACCTCGCCGGTGCCGGCTATGCCCCCCAGCACCACCAGGGCCGTGGCGGTATCACAGGGCGCCATCTCACACTCAACGGGGCGTTGGCCCACTGTGGTGGCCAGTTCGCCATGGGCCAGGGGCAATGCCGGCCCCAGCCGCCAGTCCGGGGCATCACGGGGCTGCGGCGCGGTCAGCAACAACCACACCGCCAGCGCCAGCAATAACAGCACGACAGCCAACAACACCCCTGTGCCGGCAGCCAGAATACGCCTGAATCCCCGAGTCATAGCCCCCCCAACGACGCCTGTCGTCATACAGGAAACACTGATGAATGCGCCACGTTTCAGGATGAGTCGGGACAAATCAGGTTGCAAGCCCGATACAGGTTAGATGCTGGTTAGATATTCTTTACATTTACTGCCTGAGGCGGCTTGCGCGCGCCTCCCAGTCAACCGGGGCCGTCACGGGAACCTGCATCAGCGCACCATCCAGGGCCACAGGAGAAACCAAAACCAGCACGTCACAACTCTGCATGTAACATGCGGAACTTTTATTCATGCATGGAGTCTATTTGCATTAACGGCGCACAAGTCCTGTGTGCGTACCCTGAGGCCCGGGCCATTTCCCGGGAGGTGGTCTGATGATTTCCGCCTGTCTTTCTACGCCTTGTCTCCGATTAGCCTGTCTGCACGCAGGCGTCAACGCATTCTATCGTTTATCGTGAACGATTATCTGCCTAAACTACGGTCCATGATGATTGGCGCACGGATACGCCAGGCGAGGGAACGTTCGGGTTTATCCCAAACGGCGCTTGCCCACAAGCTCGGCATTACTCGTAGTGCCTGCAGCCAGTGGGAAGCCGACGAAGGAACCGCCCCCCGACGCGAACGTCTGGAACAATTGGCACAGTTGCTGGGAGTCAGCTTTGAGTGGCTGGCCACCGGCAATGCGGTCATGCCTGCGGACCCGGGATTCGGCACTGCCGAAAGCTCGGCGCATTATCATGCCCGTCTGTCCCCAGATCAGCGCGAATTGCTGACGCTCTACAACCAGCTCAAGCCCGAGGCGCGAGCGGCGCTGGTCAGCCTGCTGCGTACGCTCTGACCCGGGTCAGCTCTCTGACACCCGCAATACGGCCGCACCCTGCATGCGCCCGTTACGCAAGTCATCCAGCGCCTCATTGGCCCGTGCCAGCGGATATTCCCGAACTTCAGTGTGCACCGGGGTACGCTCCAGTGCCCCGAAAAACGACTCGCCGTCGGCCCGGGTGAGATTGGCCACCGACCTCAACACCCGTTCCTGCCACAACAACGCATACTCAAAGGCCGGGATCGTACTCATGTAGATGCCGGCGCAGACCACCACCCCCGCCGGCGCCAACGCTTGCAGGGAAGCCGGCACCAGCTCCCCTGCCGGCGCGAACAACAAGGCGGCATCCAGCGGTTGCGGGGGCAGCTCATCGGAACCGCCCGCCCAGCAAGCGCCCAGTTCACGCGCAAACGCCTGCCCTTGCGCATCACCGGGGCGGGTAAAAGCATAGACCTCGCGCCCTTCGCCGGCGGCCACCTGACAAACGATATGGCCGGCGGCGCCAAAGCCATAGATCCCCAGGCGACACGCCGACCCGGCCATACGCAGAGCGCGATGTCCGATCAGACCTGCACATAACAGGGGGGCGGCATGCAGATCATCATGTGAATCCGGCAAGACAAAACAGTAGCGGGCATCGGCCAGCATGTGGGTGGCATAGCCGCCATCCAGGGTATAGCCGGTAAAGCGCGCCGTCGCGCAAAGATTTTCACGTCCGGCCCGGCACTGCTCGCAATCACCACAGGTCCAGCCCAGCCACGGCACCCCCACTCTGCTGCCAACCGCCAGCCCGCCGACCCCCGGCCCCAGGGCTTCCACCACACCCACAACTTCATGCCCGGGCACCACCGGATGCCCGGGAAACGGCAATTCACCATCGCAGACATGCAGATCAGTCCGGCAGACCCCGCAGGTCAACACCCGCAGTCTGATTTGCCCCGCGCCCGGTGCCATAAGCGGGCGCTGTTCCAGGGCAAGCGGGCTGCCCGGCTGGCTCAACACCATCGCCTGCATCAGTTCACTCATGGGCCGTTACCTCCGATCAATGCACAACCTCAGTATAACGCCGCCATCAGGCCCGGACTTGGCAAGCGCTCCGTGCTGAGCTACTCTCCCGTTTTTTCGTAAACCATATTTGATTAATGGAGTTTACTAATGGGGTTCGCGCGCACCAGCTATAAAGCATCCGCCTGTCTACTGTCGTCAATGTTTCTGGGCCTGCCCGGCCTGACACCCGCGGCCGAAGAAGTACACGAATACAACCCGCTGGTGATCACGGCCAGCCCCATTGCCCGCCCGCTGATGGAAACCAATCAGTCCATGAGCGTGATCACCCGGGCCGAGATACAACAATTGCCCGTGGACAACCTGGCCGATGTGCTGGATTTCCTGGGCGGGCTGGATGTCCGTCAGCGCGGCGGCCGCGGGGTACAGGCGGACATCGGCATTCGCGGCACCGCTTATGAACAGACTCTGATCATGGTCAACGGCATCCGCATGACAGATCCCCAGACCGGCCACCACAACATGAACCTGCCGATACCACTGGCGCATATTGAGCGTATCGAGATACTCAAGGGCCCCGGCTCGGCCGCCTACGGCCCCAATGCCACCGGCGGCGCCATTAACATCATCACCCGGCGACCGGACCAGAACGAAGCCGGCGTTGCGCTGGCGGGCGGGAGTTATAACTACCAGTCCCTGAGCGCTTCCGCAGGCACCGGCGGAGGGGGCCGGGGCGATCATCTGCTCTCATTTTCCCGACGCACCTCCGACGGACACATTGATGACGAACCCACCGACTTTGAACTGACCAGTGCCAATTACACCGGCCATACCGACCTTGGCCAGCATCACCTGAGCTGGGGCCTGGGGGTTGATGACCGCGAATTCGGCGCCTTCAAGTTCTACACCGCCGACTTCCCCGACCAGCGCGAGGAGACCCGCACCTTGCTGGGCTATATCAACGGGGAATTTGCCCTGGGCGGCCTCACCCTCACGCCCGGCGTATTCTGGCGCAATCATGAAGACTGGTTCCGGACCCGGGATCAGGCTTTCGTGGATGATTTCGGTTTGCCCTCGGATACCATCATCAATGAGCATGAAACCGATGTCATCGGCACCCGCATCGGCGGGCAAACTGCCTGGCGCGGAGGCATTACGTCTATAGGCGTCAGTTACACCGACGAGAGCATGGAAAGCTCCGCCCTTGGCGACCATGACCGTCATGAAAGCAGCGCCTGGCTGGAACACAACTTCTCGCCGGTGGCGCGACTGAACATCGGTCTCAGCGGCGCGGTTGTCGATTACAGCGACTATGGCAGCGAGTTCCTGCCGGGCCTGTCGCTATCCTGGCAAGCCAGCGGGGAAGTCACCGCCTTTGCCTCGGTGGCTCGTTCCACCCGCATACCCAGCTATACCGAATTATTCCTGCAAACAGGCGGCAATCTCGGCAACCCGGAACTGGAACCTGAAACATCGGATTACAGTGAAATCGGGGCGCGTTTTACACGCGGCAACCAGAGCGTGACCACTGCCCTGTTCTATCGCAGCACCAGCAACCTCATCGACTGGAGCCGTGACCCGGGTGATGTTCAGTGGCAAGCCGATAACTTTGACGGTCACCGGACCCGCGGCGGCGAGGTCGAGTTGAGTCTGCGCTCACCGGATGCCGGCGCCCTGGCCATGACGCGCATTGCCTTTACCCGCTTGTCCACCGAGCTCGATGATCGCGGCCAGGAGATCAAGTATGCGCTGGATTATCCGCAGCAACAGGCCAGCCTGACATTACTGTTTAACTGGTTGCCGCAACTCGATCACAGCATCCAGACCCGTTATACCGAGCGCCGCGACGGCCAAACCGTCACCCTGCTGGGCACCCGGCTGGGCTGGCAACAGCGCAACATCCGCTACACCCTGGAAGGCAATAACCTGCTTGACCGGGAATACACCGAGGCCGGCTTTGCGCCCCTGCCCGGCCGCTGGGTCATCGGCGGTATTGAAGTCGACTTCTGAGCCGCACCGCCCGGGCGGGAAGCCCGGGCGGGCGCTTTACTGCCGACTCAATAGGCGATGCCCAGCTTGCGGTACAGGAAATGCAGCAACCAGGCCGGGCCGATCAGCAGGAACTGCACATCCTTTAAAAAGGACGGCTTCTTGCCCTCGATTTCGTGGCCGATGAACTGCACAATCCAGGCGCCCACAAAAATCGCCACACTGACTGCCCACAATGGCGCCGGCGAGACATCGATCAGCCAGGCAATGTAGAGAAACAACGCCGAAAACAGCGCCATGCCCACAAACAGGCTGAATGAAAGGCGCAGATAGTACAGGGTCGCGATTACCGCCACGATGGTGGCCCAGTTGGCAAAGGGGTCGAGCGGCCCCGGCAGGATGCCGGCAAAATAACCATGCGGGATGGACCACAGCAACCCGAACACACTGAAAGCAATCAGGGGCACGCAGACCCAGTGGATTTTCTTGTTGGTCGGGTTCTGGTGACTCTCACCATAGGCTTCAAGCAACTGGTCAACCTTTCTCATTTTTCACTCCCTCACGGATCATGCTGACAACACGCCAGTCCCGGCGTGTCAGGCTGCATTATCCTTGAGCGGCGCGAACAAAACTTGAACCGCACTGCTGCCCCGGACCAGGGCCGAGGGCGGCAAACCGAACATGGCTCGGAAGGTGCGGCTGAAATGCGCCGAATCCGCAAAACCACCGAAATGTGCGGCCTCGGTGAGGCTGTGGCCGTGTTGCAGGGACAGGCCGGCACGCTTGATCCGCTGCCAGCGGGCGTAGTCCGTAAGGGTTATCCCCAGTTGATCACGAAACAGGTGCTGGAGTCGGGACACTGACAGATCCACACTCATTGCCAGAGTTTTCGGATCAGGCGCCACCACCGGATCGGCGGCGATCTGCTCGCAGACCCGCATCACCCGTGAATCACGCCTGAGTACCGGGGCCTCATCGCGGCCCAGCACACCAAGCACGGCTTGCAACACCTCACGGGCATGCGCAGCATCACGCAAAACCGCTGACGGACCCAGGCTGGCCAGAATCTGCTTGCGGACCTGCGCCGGCAAAGGCTGCCAGGGCTCGCGTTCAATCCAGCCGCCAACGGCGGCATATTCGGGGGCATCCGGATCCAGATGCACCACCAGCACCCGGTTATCCCGAGTGCGCATGCACTGGCGCGTCCCCGGCCGCACCACCACCCCGGAGCAATCATCCTGACCGCCGGCCTCACTGCCAAATACGAAAGGCGCACCGGCAGCCACCAGGACCGAGGCGCTCCAGTGCGCATGCAGTTCATTGTCCAGCGCCCCCCCCGTGACCAGCACATGGGTATCGAGCGCACACAACATCCCCACAGCGGGATCAGAGCCCGTCTGATGCCTGTCGCTGCTCATTCGTGTATTTGTCCATCTGCTGTCCGCATGGTGCGAACAGCATAGCAGGCGCACCCCTGTCACCGCCCTCTCTCAAAAGCAAAGGGCCGACCCGGACGGGTCGGCCCTGTCGCTGGCGTGCGCCTTGCCGGCCACGCCAAATGAGGCCAGCGCCAGCTATTACCAGTCGCCGTCACCCCATTCATCATCATCGTCATCATCATCATCGTCGTCAGGATGCTCCCAATCCCCTTCGGGCTGTTCCCATTCTCCGGCGGACTCGATGTCGGCATCATTGACGTCGCCGCTCTGCCAGCCGGCCAGCCCGATAGTAAGCATGGAAGCAACCAGGGCAACAAACAGCATCTTCAGATAATACATATTGGCCTCCTTGGGTCGTCTTGGAACGACTTGCGTTGGCGTTAACATGGCACCTGTTCATGGTGCCGAACTCACGAGTGGACATGCCTTTGCGTCCAGACTCGCGATCAAGACTACACGGGCCAACTGTCCCGACACTGAATCGAAACTGACCCGAAACTGAAGAAAACGCGGGGGAAAACTGTTCTATTTCACTCAGTAACACTGGCCTGGCACAACGCCAGCCAGCGCTCCAGTCCCGGGCTGTGATATTTGCGTCGGTGGGTAATCAGATAAAAACGCCGGCGCAGATTGCGGTGGGGGATATGCAGCGGCACCAGGCTGCCCCGCTCGAAGGCATCCCGCAGCGCTATCCGGGACAGACAACCAATCCCCAGGCCGGCTTCCACCGCCCGTTTGATCCCCTCCGTATGCTGCAACTCAAGCAACACATTGAGATGCGGCACCAGCCCCTGCATGCCCCGGTCGAAGGCCTGACGGGTGCCGGAACCCGGCTCTCGCAGAATCCAGGTCGCCGCCAGCAGATCGTCATCATTAAGCCGATAACGCTTGGCCAGGGGATAATCCGGCGCACAAAAGGCGATCAGCTCGTCTTCCCGCCAGGGCGTGGCCACCAGCTCGGGCTCGTGCAATTCACCTTCTATCATGCCCACATCCAGACTGAAGCCCGCCACCGCTTTCGCCACGTGGGCCGTATTGCCGACGTCCAGGGTGACCTGGCTGTGGGGATTGTCCTGCATGAAACGCGCGATCAAGCCCACCGCCAGGTAATTACCGATAGTCAGGGTGGCGCCCACCTTGAGCAAGCCCCCCTGCTCTTCGCCCGCCAGCCCCTGCTCAAGCTCACGCGCCTGCTCCAGCAGTTCCTGGGCCCGGGGGCGCAGGGCCCGGCCCAGCTCATTGAGCTGCAGGCGCTTGCCGACCCGATCAAACAGCTGCACATCGAAACGATGTTCCAGATCCCGCAGCGCGCTGCTGGCAGCGGACTGGGACATGGCCAGGCTTTGGGCCGCGCGGGTCAGATTTTCATGGTGTGCGGCGGCAAGAAACACCTCAAGCTGGCGCAGGCTGTATTTCATATCCTGTTTTTCCGATAAAATATATTGGAATATCCCGTTTTGCCGATATTACACCCGGGTTTATGGTACTCGCAAGTAAATAGCTCATTGTAATTAAATGTCATTTTAATATTCCGGAGAGATATTAATGTCGAATCTCAACACGGAAACCGTAACCAGCGTGCATCACTGGACGGATCGCCTGTTCAGTTTCCGCACCACCCGGGACCCCGGATTTCGCTTCGAGAATGGCCATTTCACCATGATCGGACTGGAAGACGAGGGCCGCCCCTTGCTGCGCGCCTACAGCATGGCCAGCGCCAATCACGAGGACTACCTGGAGTTTTTCAGCATCAAGGTCCCCGATGGTCCGCTAACCTCCAAACTGCAGAATATTCGCGAAGGCGACAATATACTGGTCAGCCGCAAGCCCACCGGCAGCCTGGTGATGCACCATCTGCATCCGGGCCGGCACCTGTATTTGCTCAGCACCGGCACCGGCCTGGCACCATTTCTGAGCCTGATCAAGGACCCGGAAATCTACGAGAACTACGATAAGGTGATCCTCACCCACGGCTGCCGCTGGGTGAGCGAACTGGCCTACAGCGACATGATCACCAAAGAGTTGCCCGAGCATGAGTTCCTGGGCGACATGGTGCGCGAGAAGCTGCTCTATTACCCGACCGTCACACGCGAACCATTCCGCAACCAGGGCCGCCTCACGCACCTGATCGAAAGCGGCAAGCTGATGGAAGATCTGGGTATGCCCCCACTGAGCGTGGAGGATGACCGTTTCATGCTCTGCGGCAGCCCGGCCATGCTCACCGACCTGTGCAGCCTGCTGGACAGCAAGGGGTTCAAGGAATACCGGGCAGGCAAGCCCGGCCACTATGTTATTGAGCGGGCCTTCGTCGAGCGCTGATTGCGTCTTCGCCGGGGCCGCTCCGGCAGCTGGTCGGTTTCCAGCTGCCGGGGCTTGCCCAGCAAATGGCGCAGGGTGTTGGCGTAGTAACGCATGATCGCCCGATGTAACGGCTCCACCCGGTAACAGCCATCTTCTTCGCGCACCATCTGACGCGATTTGAGGATGCGCAGCGCCAGCTCCACCGCATAGGTTGGCTCGCGCCGCGGCACATAACCGCGCCCGCTCGCATCAATCTCGGCGACCACCCCCATGTAGGCGGATTCCAGTTGCTCGCGGGTCCAGCGTTCCCTGGCCGCGCCCAGCATGATCCAGCTCAACAGCGGCACCGGCAGGGCCGGCACCACATTACCGATATGCTCAAGCAAATGCCCGGCAAAGGCCTGAGTGTGGGCAATGCGCTCCTCACGCGGCAATTTGTCCGGGGCGATGCCTTGTTCAGTACACCAGGCGCGCAGTGAAACCGGCTCACCGAACACCGCTGCGGCATAGCCCATCCGATACCACTCGCCCCGGAAACGCCGTCGCAGGCGCCGCCCCAGATAACGCACGGCACCGACCAGCGCGAACAAGGTGGAACGCCGCTCCAGACGCTTGTGGCCAGCTTCGGCCAGCAGCTTGCGGTCCTCAAGCACCCAGTCGTAGTTCACACCCACCGGGATGAAAAGCACATCGCGCGATCCCTCCACATCAAACCCGCGCACGATATAGTCAAAAAGCCCGATCCTGGGCTCACGGAAGGCGCCGTCTCGACTCAACCCTCCCTCGGGGAACATGGCCTGCACCACACCCCCTTCCACCGCCATCTGCACATAGCGCTCCAGCACCCGCCGGTAGAGTTCATCGCCGGAGTTGCGCCGTACAAAATAGCCCCCCAGGGCCTGAATCAGCTGCTGCAAGGGCCACACCCGCGCCCATTCGCCAACTGCGTAGGACAACAGCGTGTGACGCATGGCCAGATAGGCCACCAACAGATAATCCATATTGCTGCGGTGATTGATGACAAACACAATACTGGCGTTTTCATCCAGCGTTTCCAGACGCTCCACCGCTGTCAGGCGCACCCGGTAAAAGCGCCGGATCAAACGCTTTACGATAAGGCTGGCCACGCGCTCATAAATATAGGCATTGAGTGAAGGCACAATCTCGCGGGCATAGCCTTCTACCCGGGCCAGTGCCACATCCCAGGGCGTGTCGGTCTCATCACAATACCGGCGCACCTCGGTCAACACTTGCGGATCATAGGTCAGCCGGTCGACCAGCACCTTGCGACGGGTCAGGGAAAAAGTGGGCAAACGCAGCTTCAGGCGCTGATTAAAACGCTCAATCACCATATTCACACGGCGACGAAAGAACCAGCGCACGCCGGGCAGAAACAGCCGCTCGGCAATCACCCACAAGGCCAGCGCGGCGATCACCACCAACAGCCATACCGGCACTTCAACTGCACCTGTCATCCTGAGACCCCCCCGATTGCCGCCTTGCGCGGCCCAGGCAATGCCGCCCGAGTATAGGCGCATTGCTTTTCGCTGAACAGGGACCCCCTGACGCAGGCAAAAAAAAGGCCGATTCGGGGGGAGAATCGGCCCAATCACACCTCCAGGGGTTGGAGTCGGAGGGAGACAGTCATGTTGTCTGTCAGAGCACAATCTACACATCAGAGCTGACCGCCAACTGAACCAGCGCATGCGCGCGGTTATCGCGGCAACAAAATGCTTACAGCGTTACAATGGGGCCTCGAGCCAGCAACACCCTCGCCGCCAGCGGCCAGGAGTGTGCCGGGTCATCCGGGCAACGCCCACACGCAAGCCACTGCGGGAGGCTGTGACCATGAATGCGGTCAGCAGCGCGCGCGCTGAAGCACAACAAAGCTATACCGCCAAGCGTCGCGTCACGCTGGTCGGCGCCATGGTCAATGCCGCCCTTGCCGTGGGGAAAATCATCAGCGGCACGATCGGCCAGTCCCAGGCGCTGGTGGTCGACGGCGTGCATTCACTCTCCGACCTCGCCAGCGACGCGCTGGTGATGTGGGCTGCCCGCATCGGCTCCCTGGAAGCCGACCACAATCACCCCTATGGTCACGAGCGTTTTGAAACCGCAGCCACGCTGGCGGTGGGTATGGTCTTGCTGCTGATTGCCGGCGGCTTTGTCTGGGACGCCGTTACCCGGCTGCTCAACCCCGAAATGCTCGGCAACCCCGGCTGGCTGGCCCTGACTGCCGCAATTGTTTCAGTCGGCTGCAAGGAAGGGCTGTACCATTACACCCGCCAGGTTGCCGAGCAGTACAAATCGGACCTGATCCGCGTCAATGCCTGGCACCATCGCAGTGACGCGCTGTCCTCGGTGATTGTTATCGTGGCGGTCATCGGCTCCATGGCCGGCGCCCCATGGCTGGACGCCGCAGCCGCGCTGGTGGTAGCGCTGATGGTGGGCTGGATGGGTGCCAGCCTGGGCTGGAAGGCCGGCCGCGAGCTGGTCGATACCGGGCTGGAGCCCCGCCAGTTACGCACCATCAGCCGCCTGATCGACTCCGTCGATGGTGTCCTCGGCCATGGCGATCTGCGCACCCGCAAGATGGGCGGCGCCACGCTGGCCGATGTGCGAGTCCAGGTGGCGCCTGATATTTCGGTCTCGGAAGGCCACCGGATTGGTGATGCGGTACTGGAACGGGTCCGTGACAGCCTTGAACATGTTTCCGATGTGTTTGTGCATGTGGACCCCGAACCCGAAGAAGCGGCAACACGCAGTGCTTCACTGCCATTACGCGGGGAAGTTGAAGCCCGCATTCGTGAAATCTGGACACCCCTGCTTGGTGATACCCTGGCGCACTGCGAGTTGCTGCTGCATTATCGGGACGGGCGCATTGATATCGATCTCATCCTGCCACCCGGCGAAACACTGAAAATCCGGGGCAGGGACCTGGCGCATGCGGCACAACCGCTCGGATACATTCGCCGCATTCGCTGCCTGCAGCCCGTGGACTGATCCCATGCGCAATCTATTCTCGGTCCGCATTTTGCTCTCCACGATCAGTTTCGCGCTTGCGCTCCCGGCACTGGCAGCGGAGCCACTGACACACTGCGAGCAACCCCTGGGCTGGCGTATCGGCCAGATTGATCCGCACTTTGAGGTCACGGCCCAACAGCTCGAGAGCGAAACCCGCCAGGCTGCCGAGCTCTGGAACCAGGCCGCCGGCAGAACCGTGCTCACACGGGACGAGCAAAACGGCTTTCCCGTCAACCTGATCCATGATCACCGCCACCAGCGGGCCATGGAAGTCACGCGTCTGCAAGCGCAGGTCGGTCGCCTGGAAGCCGAGCTGGAACGACAGCAGCAAACCCTCGAAGCCGACCGGACACGCCAGCAGCAACGGCGCGAAAACTACCAGCAGGCACTCGCGCGCTACCACGCCGACCTGCAGCGCCATAATCAAGCCGTAGAGGCCGCCAACCGCAACCGCCCCGATGCCGGCACCATAGAACGAATCCGACATCAAACAAGCGAACTTGAGCAGCGTCGACAAGAGCTGGCGAACCGCCAGCAGGAACTGCAGCGACACCAGCAGGCGCTCCAGCAACACATCGATACTTACAACGATCTCGTCGAACGCTTCAACGCACGCGCGCGTGAACTCACCCGGGCCAGCCGCCTGGCCTCGGCGGACTCCGGAGAGTACCGGGCTGATATCACCCGCGACCGACGGGGCAATATGGTGTCAATACAACGCGAGATTGATGTGTACTTCTTTTTTGATCGCCGGGATTTGCGCTGGACACTCGCTCACGAACTGGGTCACGCGCTGGGCATTGGCCATGTCGAACATCCTGATGCCATCATGCATGCCGCCTACCTCGCAGACACCGAAGGTACGGCCCCGGCATTGCATGCCGAGGACATCCTGGCCCTGCGCGCGCTTTGCGACTGAACCGGCTCAGAACTCACCGCATCAGAGCCGGGCATAAAAAAAGCCGGGCGGGGGTTCCCCGCCCGGCTTTTTTACGCCAATGGCGTCAGCCGATCAGCGCCGGCCCAGTCGCCTCAGGTTGGAGGGTGAGAAATAATCCGGCCCGACATTGAAATCCTGATAGTTAAATGCTGTTGCCGGGTCTTCCATGTTGGACACGCCCATCAGCGCATAACGCCGGGACTGCAGGTCATAGCCCGTCTCAATCGCATAGGCCATGAAGGGAATATTGTAGAGATTCACAATATGGCCTTCCTGCACCCGCCAGAGATTACCGCGGTTGTCATACACATCCACCGCCAGAATTCGCCAGCTGTCCGGATCTACATAGAAAGTACGGCGCGCGTATAGATGGCGCGTGCCTTCCTTGACGGTGGCGTCCACCACCCAGGCCCGATGCAGCTCATAGCGGGCCAGATCCTGATTGAGATGACCGGGCCGCACCAGATCGTCCAGAGTCAGCTCCAGATCAAGCAACCCGTAGCCGTTATAAGGCAGGTACAGCTCACGCATGCCCACCAGTTCCCAGTCGTAACGTTCCAGGGCGCCATTAAAGACGTTGTTCTGGTCATTGGTGCGCAGCCCGTCGGAAGCCTGGGCGGGGTTGTCATGCTCCAGGTTGGGCGCGCGCCGCACCCGGCGTTGACCCGGGTTATACAGCCACGCCTGACGGGCTTCTTTTTCCTGGTTCAGGGTTTCATGCACCAGCACCACATTACCCGCCAGCCGCGACGGGGAAATAATCCGCTGGATGAAATAGAACTGCATATTGGTCTCTGCCATCTCCTCGGCGGTGATTCCGTCACGGCTGTAGTTGTAGAGCAGTTCCTGCTTCATCCGCACCAGGCTGGGGGTGCCATCGGAGGTCACCAGCACCTGGTTGTAGTGGTATTGCACAGCCTGCGGCACAAAATTGGCCTTGTGGTTCCACATCACCATTTCAGCGGCATACTCGTGATCCGGATCAATCACGGGGAACGGCCAGGTGACAATGGCGCCATTCAGACCATCACTGCCTTCCAGATACGCGTTACGAGCATTTTCCTTTGCCCACTCATAGGCGCGGTCCGGATAAGACGCCGAACGGCGAGTGGGGAAGACTTCCATCTTGTAGGTATCGGGATAGGTATTGAACAGCGCCTTGTGGCCTTCGGTCAGGCGGTCAGCGTACTGGTCCATATTCTCGGCGGTGATGGTGTAGAGTCTTTCATCGCCGTCAAAGGGAATGAAGTAAATCTCGCCGGCGGCAAGATCCACATCCATTTGCTCCAGCCCGCCATCCCAGGCCGGAATCCGGCCATCAGCACTGCCTGCCTTGAGCGAACCCATAGGGGTCAGGTCATTGCCCAGGCGCGCTGCGTTTTGTTCCGATGCCACTGCAACAGTGGCCGACACACCCAGAATCAGTGCGCCACCCACTGCGCCAATCAGCTTATGTCGCATCTCAGTCTCCTCCGTCAATCAACTGCAATATCGTTGTAATAGGATTCTGTTCGAATCAATTTGGTTCCCTGGCCACCGGCGATTCAGCATCGCCGGCACCACTTCTTTCGGGGGCTGTGTATGGGGCAGGACAACGAGCATGGCCCTTATGCCAGACACCTGCTTCAATCGTCACCCGCAGCAACCCGGGGCAAGCATGCCCGGCGTCCAGATACTAACCCCGGCCCCGGGTAACTTCAATCCAGAACTTCAAATTTCAGCCCGGCATGCTGCTCAAGTCGTTCTCGCAGTCGCTCACCGAAACAGGTGGATGGCGTCCAGAAACCGCCTGGGCGATCCATTTGCGGCACATCAAGCGCCAGGCAAACAGCCGCCTCACCCAGCATTTTCGCCGTCGAACCATAACCGGGATCCATGTCGCCGGTGACGCGGGTGCGAATCAAGGCATCTTCCGGACCATGCCCCGCAAATCGCAGATCATAAAAACCCCGTTCACGCGCCTCCGGCCCCGGCCCCTCGCCGGGTTTTGGCAACACAAAGCGCGCCAGTAACCAGCGCGTTGGCGGCAACGCAACCGCAGCTACAAACAGACCCAGGCCCAGGCTCATACCCCAGGCACCCAGTCGCGCCTTCCAGCCCGAGCCCAGCAGCATACCCTCGTCATAACGGAAATCCCTGCCCCAGGCGGCGCCCGACAGGGCATTCGAGCGCATCACCACCCGCGTGTTGATCGCCGCCATAATAAAAGGCCCCGCCCAGGCCTGGAACTCTTCATCTCGCACAGGCCGATTGACATTGGGCTGACGAACACTGAAGCCATGATCCGGCGGGCACAGGGAATAGGGATCGGCCATTTCGCGGCGGACCTCGCGATCACGGGTGGCCTCACGCACCGCGTTGACCATACTGGCCACGGTGCCGCCAGACATCCCGCCCCTGATCGCATGCACCCGCATCTTCACGCGACTGGCAGGCGAGCCCCAGCGTGTCTGCGCAGTCTGCTGAAGAAAATGCACCCCCATATCAGAAGGAATGGAGTCAAAACCGCAGCAATGCACAATACGGGCACCAGAACGCTTCGCATGATCTTCATAACGCTCAATCATGCGCCGGATCCACTGCACTTCCCCGGTCAAATCACAGTAATCCGTCCCCGTGCGGGCACACACCCTGACCAGCGGCTCGCCATAAAGCGCATAAGGCCCCACGGTGGACACCACCGCACGTGTGCTGTTGCACAACTGCTCCAGCGCCGCCTCATCGGCCGCATCCGCGACCAGCAGATCCACCCCCTCACCGGCCGCATTCAAGGACTCGCGCACACGCTCGAGTCGCTCACGCGAGCGCCCGGCGATCGCCCACTTCAGCTTGCCTCCGGCGCTATACTGCGACGCCAGATAGTCCACCAGAATTTGCCCCACAAAGCTGGTGGCGCCGTAAACTACAAGATCGTATCGGGGTTGACTCATAGCCCAGAACACTCCTTAGGTCGGCCATCCTGGCGGGTCGCCGGGGGAGATATGACAATACCTGTTTGCCATTGCAGAATAAACTGCAAAAATGATGACAGATTGGCATGTAACCTGACGATGTGTGCTATCCTCACGTCAGGCTGCGTGACGAGAGCAGCGGACCCGGCCCGAGTGTCCGACAGATAACAGACACCGGTATGTCAGGGGGAGAACGCATCAAGCCCGTACCGCGCCATTAGACGCGTGGCGTTGCCCAGGGAGTCCATTACTCATGGAAAAATTCAGCTTGCGCAGCCTGCTTGGCCGCAAACCTCAAGGCGAAACCCGCAGCACCCGTTGGAAGGAACCGCCTCCCGGCACCACGGTGCTGATTATTGATGATTCCAAAACCATCGTCTCGCTGCTCAAGCGCATGCTCCAGCGTTATGGCTACGACACCCTGCATGCCTATGACGCCGAAACCGGCATCGCCCTGGCCCTGCATCACCAGCCCTCGGTCATGTTGCTGGACATTGTCCTGCCCGGCATGGACGGGTTCCGCGCAGTGCGCCTGCTGCGGCGTGACGCGCGCACCGCGCATTTGCCCATCATCATGATCAGCGGCAATCCGCAGGCCGCCCAGCAGTTCTGGGTGCAGAAAATCGGCGCGGATGACTTTATGGCCAAGCCCTTTACTGAAGCCGACGTGATGGAGAAGGTCGAAAAAGCGATGGAACCGCGCACCAACGCTGAAGAAGAAACCCACAACTGATTGCGCATGCTTGCCACGGCCACCTGACGCCTCCTGATGCTCAGAGATGACCAGCTTGCCCGGTTGCGCCAGGCCCTTGATCAACGGCTGACCACGCTTGCCGGTCTCTCCGGGCAACGCCGCGATGCCTCGGCGACAGTCGAACTCGACCAGACCCGCACCGGACGACTCTCGCGCATGGACGCCCTGCAGGGCCAGGCCATGGCCCGCGCCACGGAAGCCCGCAGCATCCAGGAAATCCGTCGCATCCAGGCCGCCTTGCAGAGAATGGAACAGGGCGATTATGGTATTTGCCCACGCTGCGATGAGCCCATAGCCTTTGCCCGGCTCCAGGCCGACCCGGCGACGGTGCTTTGCATTGATTGTGCCGCAGCGGCAGAAACCCGCTGAGCATTTCCGGTTGAGGCCGCCGCATGTCAGACAAACATCTGCTGATCATCGCCCACGCACCCTCCCCGAACACCCGCAAACTGGCCGAAGCCACCTTGCGTGGCGCCCGTCATGCCGACATCGACAACGTCAGCAGCATCTGGATCCCGCCACTGGAAGCAGGCGCCGACGATGTGCGCAAGGCGGATGGCATTATCCTCGGCACCACCGAAAACCTGGGCTATATGAGTGGCGCGCTCAAGGATTTTTTTGACCGCACTTACTATGAGGTGATCGAGGAAAAACAGGGGCTGCCCTGCGCGGTGTATATCCGTGCCGGCCTGGATGGCACCGGCACCCGCCGGGCGCTGGAGTCTATCCTCGGCGGCCTGCGCTGGAAACTGGCGCAGGACATCTTGATCTGCCACGGCAAATGGCGGGATGAATTCGAAGACCAGTGCGAAGAGCTTGGCATGACCATGGCTGCCGGGCTGGACACCGGCGTTTTGTAATCACTCCATCCAAAATTACAAGCTGACTTTTCTATAACCAACAGGACCCCCGGGATGGCCCTGACTCGAAAAACCAAATTCGCCTACGGGCTCGGCCAGATTGCCGAAACGGTCAAGAGCACCGGCTTTGATATTTTCCTGTTTTTCTATTTCACCCAGGTGCTGGGCCTGTCCGGCGCGCTGGCGGGGCTGGCGGTGATGATCGCACTGGTCTTTGATGCCGTCACCGATCCGCTGGCCGGGTATATCTCCGACCGCTGGCGCTCGCCGCGCGGCCGACGCCATCCGTTCATGGTCACGGCCGCCGTGCCCCTGGGCGTGGCCTGGTTTGTGCTGTTCATGCCGCCGGCCGGACTGTCGCAAACCGGCCTGTTCCTGTGGCTGGTCACCTTCGCCGTGGCCGTGCGCGGCATGATCACACTCTACTATGTGCCCTACCTGGCGCTGGGCGCCGAACTCACCCGGGATTATCACGAGCGCACCTCGGTGGCCGCCTGGCGTGCCTTCTGCGGGGTGTTCGGCGCCGCCCTGGTGGTATTTATCGGCGTGGGCGTGTTCTTCCCCGAGACCGAGGCTTTTGAAAACGGCCTGCTGAACCCCGCCGGTTACCCCCGGGTCGCGCTGGCCGGGGCCATTATCATGATCGTGGTCATCCTGCTCAGCGCCTGGGGGACCCGCAACCGGATCCCGCACCTGCCCAAAGCGCCTGACCGGGTCGCCGGCATCGACTTACGCCGGGATGTCCGCGACGCCTGGGGCAACCCCTCTTTCCGCGCCCTGTTCATCGGCATGGCGCTGGTAGCTGTATCCATTGGCATCGTGCAGACCCTGAACATGCACCTGAACGTTTTTTTCTGGCGTCTCGGCAGCGATGTGATCGCCTTTCTCGCGGCGGCCATTCTGATGGGCTGGCCGGTCGGTATCCTGCTGGCGCGACCCACGCACCGGCGCTTTGACAAAAAAGCCACCATCATCGGCGCCGCACTGGTCTCGGCCATTGCCGGCAATGTGGCCGTGATCTCGGAACTACTGGGTATCTTCCCGGCCCGTGAAAGCGCGGTGTTTATTCCGCTGCTCTTTTGCCTGCTGTTTGTGGGCGGTGCGGCTTCGGGGCTGGCCGTCACCTCCGGCGCCTCGATGATGGCCGATGTCACCCAGGAACATCAGTACAGCACCGGCCGCTACCAGGAAGGCTTTCTGTTCAGCGCTGTCGCCTTTACCGGCAAAATGGCCGCCGCCGCCGGCTACCTGGTCGCCGGCATCGGTCTGGATCTGATTGATTTTCCGCTGCAGGCCCAGCCCAGCGAAGTGGACCCCGAGCAAATTACCCAACTGGCCCTGCTCAATCTCTCCGCGGCCATTTTCGGTTTCGCCTCCATCCTGGCCTACACCGGTTACCGCATTGACCATGCCCGCCAGGCCATGACCCGGGAAGCCCTCAACCAGCGCGAGGATCAGGCCTGAGGCGCGCCTCATGAGTATCAGAGTCAAGCGCGTTCGCGTCCTGCGCAACATGGCGGGGTTGTCATTCCTGTCACTGGTATTGCTGTGGCTGGGGCGTAGCGGGCTGACAGAACACGCCGTCGCCGTAATAGCGGGGTCGCTTGCGGGTATCCTCTGTGGCGCTATTTACTGGTGGCGACTGCGCCGGCGCATTCAGCGCCGTGACCGCATGCATGCCCGCAACCGGATATTCGTACGTTTTATTTCGCCGCTGGAATTTTTTCTGCTCGCCGCCGCCAGCAGCCATATCCTGCTCCTGGCCCTGTTGTGCCTGCTATTGATCATGCTGGTGACAGGCTTTGCCACCGGCCATGCCTGGACGCTTTTCCTGGGTAGCCTGGGACTGGGCAGCGCCATCACAACCAGCATTGGGGTGATGCGTTATGAGCGCCACCATGGCCCGGTGTACTACCAGTACGCCAGTGCCGGTTGGGGCGGCGGCGAAAGCCTGCTCTACCAGACCGCCACGGTGGTCAATACACTCAATCCCGAAGGACGCATCAGCATCGGTGGCACGCTGTGGCAGGCCCGCAGCATCAACGACGAAACCATCGCCGAAGGCGAGACTGTGGAAGTGCTCGACCGCGAAGGTCTGACGCTTTTTGTAACCCGAAGCTGATATCTGCAGGCAAAAAAAACCCCGCGAGTGGCGGGGTGAGGAACGGACACGAAGGAGAAGAGTCCAAAGTCATGCAGGCTGGTTGTTATCTGCCGGCAACCTGCCCCGGCCTGAGCTTAAGCCTCATCTTCAAAACCGCATTGCTGGGCGATCTCATCCTGGCGTTCTTCGGTAATGACCTGGCCATT
>PWYF01000052.1 GCA_003567955.1 Thiotrichales bacterium | reverse complement strand
TCCCGCCTGGCAAATCGTTAGCCTATCCTTCATGAGCTTCAATATCTTCCTGCCCTTCATGTTTAGCTTTTATCAGCCCAGACGACACCACAACGCCATCCCGACCAGGCCCCCACCAACCGCCGCCTCAAGACCTGAAACTCCCCGCAGGGGAACCTGTTGCATCAGCGCACCCGATATACCAACATATACCAATAATTGGTACTTTTGAGGTAGCGCCATGCCAAAGAACACCAGCATCTCCCTGGGCCCGCATTTTGATACGTTTATTGCAGAACAGCTCAAAACGGGCCGGTACAGCTCAACCAGCGAGGTTGTGCGTGCCGGGCTGCGCCTGCTTGAAACGTCCGAAACCCGCTTGATCACACTACGCAAACTGCTCAAGGAAGGTGAAGACAGCGGTTTTGATGATTACAGCTATGACGCCCTGATCCGGGAACTCGACAACGAAGGACAGTAATGCCGAATTTCAGGCTTTCCAGGAAGGCTAAAGCCGATCTCAAATCCATTGCCTGCTACACAGGACGTGAATGGGGCCGGGATCAAAGAAACCACTATCTCCTGCAGTTGGACCAGGGCTTCCACCTGCTGGGCGAAAACCCTGGCGCGGGGCAAGCCTGCGATGAAATCAGGCCGGGCTACCGGCAGTACCCCCGCGGCAGTCACATCATCTTTTACCGCCAGAGCCCTGGCGGCACAGTAGAAATCATCCGCATCCTGCACAAACGCATGCTCCCCGAAACCCACCTGCTGTAGATAACCCGGAAACCTGACCAGCCTTTCCCGGTGTGTTCGGCGTCTTTGGTGGCTAATCATTCGTTCGGGAAACGCCTATGGATCCCCGCCTCCGCGGGGATGACGTCACCGAACTATCCGGACATCCGCCCCCACGACATCAGCCACTCCCAATATTCACCCCTTCATGAGCTTCATGCGCTTCATGGTTAAAGCTTTTGTCTTTCCCACTTTCCCACTTTCCCACTTTCCCACCTACAACGCCGTCGTAAAACCTAAGACCTAAGACCTAAAACTCCCCCGCAAGGGGGCTGTTTGCTATCCTCCACTCCTTCAAATCACTCGCAAACCTCGAAACCGGACACACCAATGACCGACGCACCACTGCAACACATCGAGATTGAAACCGCCCCGGAGCCGACGGGCAGCATCATCTGGCTGCACGGCCTGGGCGCCGATGGCCATGACTTCGAGCCCATCGTGCCGGAGCTGCGTCTGCCGGCGGATCAACCGCTGCGCTTTATCTTCCCGCATGCCCCCGAGCGCCCCGTGACCATCAATGGCGGCATGCGCATGCGTGCCTGGTATGACATCGTCGCCCTGGATGGCTCGCAGCAGGATATGGACGGCATTGAGGATTCCTCCCGCCTGCTGCGCGAGTTTGTGGCGCGCGAGATCGAACGCGGCATCCCCGCCAGCCGCATCGTGCTGGCCGGGTTCTCCCAGGGCGGCGCCATCGCCCTGCACACGGCGCTGCGTTATCCGGAGCGCCTTGCCGGCCTGATGGCCCTGTCCACCTATCTGCCGGTGGCCGACCGGCTGGGCGACGAGCGCAGCGAGGCCAATCGCGAGCTGCCGATTTTCATGGCCCACGGCAGCTACGACCCCATGATCCCGGTGGGGGTTGCCGAATACTCGCGCGACCAGCTGGCCTATTTCGGCTATGCGGTGCAGTGGCAGACCTACCCCATGCAACATGCGGTCTGTCCGGAGGAGATCGCAGCCATTCGCGACTGGTTGCTGGAAGTTCTGCCCAAAAACGCGTGAAAAGCAGCCGCGAAATGCGCGCTATACCTTCGCGAGATAAAGCCAAAGATCAAAAGCTGAACATGAAGGCCATGGAGAATAAAAAGAAGAGGTGAATATTGGGGGGCAACTGATGGGCTTGGGGGCCTGATCGGGATGGTGTTGTGGTGCGGTCAGGCTGATAAAAGCTTGAACCATGAAGAGCATGAAGGGCATGAAGAGTTAATGGGAGCCCACCTGGCTTTGAGTGCCGTCGTTCCCGCGCAGGCGGGGACCCCGGGGCACTGCCGGTAGTTTCTGGTCCCCGCCTGCGCGGGGATGACGGCCGCATGCGCGGGAATGACGAACAAAGCCAGATACCGGGCTCCCCAGGCAACCGTACCCCGGTGCTATCCGGATATCCGCCCCCATGACATCAGCCCGCCCCACCCCTTCGTGTTCTTCATACTCTTCATGGTTAATGCTTTTTGATCTTTAATCTCGCGAAGATATCGCGGCGATAAAGGCAGGCTGTTTTCAGCGTTCGATGCTGTAAATCACGTCGGCGCTGCGGCTGGAGGCGCTGGTCTCGGTATACAGGGTCCAGTCACGGCCCAGGTTGTAGCGCACGCGGGCGGCGTTTTCGGCCTCGAACAGGCCGATGCCGTAGCTGACATACAGCCGCGGCGAGAGATAGGTGCCCAGCACCAGCCGGGCATCCTCGGTGCCGTAATCGGACTCAATCGCCACATCATCAATGCCGAAGCGCCCGCCAATGCCCTGCGCCAGCCGCTCGCCCCCGACCAGCCCGATCGCCAGCGCCGCCTGCGAGAGCAAGGCGCCGTCCTCGCCCGAGGCCTGGTTGATGGGCCGCCCCAGCAACAGATAGGACAACATATCCTGCTGGGTCATGGGCGGCTCGGAAAACAGCGTGACCTCGGGCGTTAGCAGAGTGCCGCGCACGTTCAGCCCCACCCGCACATTACGCACATCGCGGCGGGCGCGTATATCCAGCCCGGGGTCCTGCACCGGCCCGCCGGTAAACACCAGCCGGCCCGGGTCAATCACCAGATCCTGGCCATAGGCCTGGTAGGTCCCCTCCACGATACGCAGTTCGCCGCTGCCGGTAGTCACTTCGCCCGGGCGCTCGGTCACCAGCAAATTGCCGGCCAGTCGGCCCCGCAACCCGAAGCCGGAGAAATCCACCGCCTCGCCCAGAATCACCCGCACCCGGGCGGCGACTTCCATGGCCCGTATATCATCGGCTTCAAGGCCATTCACCAGCACCAGATCGTCCGTCGGCCGCACGGTGGCAGTGACATCCACCGGCCGCAAGCGCGCCCGCGGCACGCGCAGCTCGCCCTCGATATCCAGCCGGTTATCCGCCAGCGTCAACGCCAGCTCCGGCGACACCCACACCCGCGCCTCGGGCATATTCGCCACCTGGAAGGCCTCGCCGCTGACCGCCAGTGACATCTCGGGCGAGGCCGGCTCAGGTGTCAGCTCGCCTTCCGCCGTGACGGTGCCGCCCCCGGAGCGGGCGCTGGCTGTGAGAGCCAGCGCCGGGCCACCCCGGCCAATCACCTCGGCCGTCACTTCATCGATGCTCAGGGCGCCGGGCAACAGATCGACGTAACCGTCCTGCAAGCGCAGATAACCCTCAAAGCGGGGCCGGGCCAGCGAGCCGTCAACCCGCATGTCCATATCCAGCTCACCGCCCAGGCGCTCGATTTCAGGCAGCAGCATCGCCAGCACTTCGAGTTCACTGGTGCGCGCCCGCAGGTGCAGGTTGGCCGGGGTGTCCATCAGCTTGTCCGTTTGCAGTGGCCACTCCGGCAGGCCGGCCTGCAGATCCAGCCGGCCCCGCTCGCCGACATCCGCCCCCAGGCTCAGACGCGCGCCGTCTTCTTCATTCAGCTCACCGCGAAGGCGGGCCTCGCGATAGCGCAGCAGGGTTTCCTCGGGCAGGCCTTCAATCATGGGCACCTGGATCAGCTCACCGGCGGCGGAATCCAGCGCCAGGGTGGCCTGCTCAATCCGCCCGCCGTGGCCCCGGGCCTCGACCTGCCCCGTGATGCTGCCACTGGCGCGCAGTTCTTCGCCCATCAAGCCTTGCAGGGCCTGCAGATCAAAGCCGGCGAGATCCAGTCGACCCTGCCAGGGCCCTTCCGGCGCCAGGGCGCCGTCGACGCAGGCGCGGCCGTCGGTCTCGCCCCGGCGCAGACACAAGCGCTCAATCGTGACGCCCCGGTCACGCCCGGCACGCAGCGCCGTGGGCGCGCCTTCAAGCCGCCAGTGCTGGTCCTGACGCACATCTACATCCAGCGCCACGACCTCTCCGGCCCAGGCCAGCGCCTCGACATCGGCCGCGCCGCGCAGCTGCAAGCCCAGGCCGGCTTCGGGGTGATCCAGCCCCAGACTCAGCTCATGCTGCGCATGACGGCCGCTTGCCTCGAATTGCAGGGCGCGCAACAGTTGATCGCCGGCCCGTAGCGCACTGGCCTGCAACAGCAGCCGGGAAGGCTCACGGTCAGAGATATCAAGATCCGCATCCAGCACCAGGGAATCCAGCGAATAATCCGCCAGCGTCAGGCCCCGGCCGCGGGCATCCAGCGTCACCCGGGGTTGCTCCAGCGGGCCTTGCAGCCGGGAGGACAGGCTGAAACTGCCCTCCGCGCCCCACGGCAGCCAGGCCAGATCCGGGATTTCAAGACGGGCGCGCGCGTCAATGTCCTGATCCATCCCGGCGGCCAACGACAGGTTTGAGCGCCCGGCCACCAGCCGCAGGCCATCCACCTGCCAGTGTTCCCCGTCCCGCTGCAGGCCGCCCTGACCGTCCAGGGCCTGCCCGCGCAGGCTGCCGTGCAGCTTGTCGAAATTCAGGGTAAAGCGTTGCAGGCCCTCACCGCGGGTGCTCAGGTCCACGCCCACCCGGCCCGGCCAGTCAGCCGACAGCAGGGCCGGGTCCATGTCCCGCAAGCGCGCGTGGAGATCCCAGTTGAGTTCATCGCGCCAGCCAAGCTCGCCCTCGGCGGCCAGCCAGCCTTCACCGGCCGTCAACCGCAGCAACTGCAACACGGCCTGTTCATCACCACCGCTGGCCTGTGCCTGCATCCCCAGTCGGGTCACGCCGTTGCGCCCGTCCGGCACCTGCAGGATGCCATCGAGGTCCAGTGCCCAGGCCGCCAGACTGCCCTGCAGGCTGGCCTCGCCGGCCACCGCCGCCCAGGGCGCCAGCCCCGGCCAGGCCAGATCCTGCCATTGCAATTGCAACGCCCCGGCCGGGCCCGCCTCCGCCGCGAGATCGACCCGACCTTGCAGTTGCGCGTAGCCCTCGCTGTCCTGTAACCAGGCGCGCAGCTGCTCAACCTCCAGAACCCCGTCATCCAGGGCCACGGCCAGCTCAAGTTCAAGCGGCTCAGGCACCTCTTCACTGACCAGTCGGCCTTCGCCGCGAAGCCGCCCGGCCGCGCCTGTCCCCTCAGCGCCGGCTTCGAAACGCCCGCTGAGCAGACCCGCCCCGGGCACGTCAAGCTGCATCTCGCTCACAAGCAGGTGGCCCCGCCAGCGCAGCTCCCCCGGAATATCCCTCAACGTGGCCTCCAGGGTGGCCGTCAGGGGGCCACTGAAGCGCTGCTCAAGCTGCATGCGGGCCATGTCGCCGTAAAGCCGGGTGTGGGCCCGTAGCGAATCATCCAGTTCCGGCAGGCGCCAATGGGCATCCAGCGTCAGCGGCCACTGCCCGGCCATCTGCACGCTGAATTCGCCCGTCAGCGACAGATCCGGCGTATCCAGCACCAGCTCACTCACTTCCAGGCCTGAACCGCTGAATGCAATGCGTGCCGAGACCCGATCCAGCGCGACCAGCGTCTCTTCTTGCCGTGTCACGCGAACATGACTGATATCCAGGGAGTCGATATTCACCCGCCCGGGCAGGCTGACTTCCGGCAGCACCCGCGGGCCTTCCCGCGCCGGCGCGGGGGGCGGCGCTTCATCGGGCAGGCGGACAAGTACGTCGCGCAGGGCCAGGCGCTGTATATTCACGTGCGATAACCACAGGCCGCGCGGTCGCCAGCTCAGATAGAGCTCATCCACCTGCACCCGGGTGCCATCCGCCTGTTGGTAACTCAGGCCATGCAGGCGCAGGGGGCCGGCCAGCGCGCCTTCCGACGCTTCCACCCGCACCTGCCCACCGGTGAGCAGGGGCAGACGCTCCAGCGCCCAGCCCGTGACCCGCGGGCTGTACAACAGCAACACCACCGCCAGCACCAGCGCGCCGATCAGGGCCAGCGGCAGGGCAATAAAAAGCCACCGCCACCAATTCACAGGTCACCCCCCAGCGTCAGATGCAGGCGATAGCTGCCCCCGCTCACATCGATGGGCCGGGCGATATCCACGCGCAACGGCCCCACCGGGGTCAGCCAGCGAATACCGGCGCCGGCGCTTTCGCGCAGGGTGAAATCATCCCACTTATCAAAGGCATTGCCCTGGTCATGGAAGATCGCCGCGGCCCAGTTACGGGCAAAGCGGTATTCATACTCGGCACTGGCCGTAAGTAGATGGCGCCCGCCGACGACGACGCCGTCCTCATCCTCCGGCCCCAGGCTCTTGTAGCGAAAACCGCGCACGCTGAAGTCGCCGCCGGCAAAAAAGCGTTGTGACAGGGGCAGTTCGGCGAATTCCTCCACCGAACTGCCACCGGCCTCCCCGCGCAACAATACCCGTCCGCGGGGATGCAGCCGGTAAATGGTGCGCAGTTCGGTGCGGAGCTGGCTGAAAGACACATCCGAGACCACATCACGGTGTGCCCCCTTGATATGGACGCCCCAGCGCACCCCCCGGTCGGGATACACCGGATCTGACGCGCGAATGTAAACCAGCC
>PWYF01000225.1 GCA_003567955.1 Thiotrichales bacterium | reverse complement strand
GTTTTTTCTTTCCCGCTTTCCCGCTTTCCCGCCTACAACGTCCCGCGCCACAGCGCGGGACTGTTATATTGCACGCTGTTGCAATGACACCCCGGGAGTCGGAAATGAGCGAGCGCGTGAACTACGAAAAAGACGGAGAGATCAGCATCATTCGGCTGGATGATGGCAAGGCCAACGCCCTGTCACCCGCCATGTGGGAGGACCTCAACGCGGGGCTGGACCAGGCTTAAGCGGATGGGACGGCAGTGCTGATCACCGGCCGCGAGGGCATGTTTTCGGGCGGCTTTGACCTCAAGGTATTTCAGGCGGGCGGCAAGCCCATCGCGGAGATGTTGCTGCGCGGGGCGCGCACCTGCGAGCGATTGCTGGCCTTCCCGGCGCCGGTGGTTATGGCCTGCAGCGGTCACGCCATCGCCATGGGGGTTTTCCTGCTGCAAAGCGCCGATCTTCGTATTGGTATTGATGACGGCAACTACCGCCTGCACATCAACGAGGCCGCGCTCGGCATGCCCATGCCGCATTACCCGCTGGCGCTGTGTCGGGCGCGCCTGACGCCGGCCGCTTTCAACCATGCCATTACCACAGCCACGCCCTACCCCCCTGCGGCAGCAGTACAGGCCGGGATGCTGGATGAAGTGGTGGCGGCCGAACAGCTCATGAGCACCGCCGTGGAAAGAACCCGCGCCCTCGCCGGCCTGCCTCGCGAGGCCCTGCTCACCACGCGCCAGCGGGTCCGTCAGCCCACACTGGCGGCGCTGGCTGAAGCCATTGCAAAGGATGAAGCCGATTTAAAGACTTTTTTCGGAAGCAAGGGAACCACTGATTAATTCGTCGCGTCTCAGCGGGCCCTGCGGCGTCCATATGCAAGGCGCCGTGCGCAGCGCAGGGCTGGTTGTCCCTGTCAAGCACGGCAACGCCGCAGATGGGCGCCGCAGGGCTCGCCCTTAGGGGCTTTGCCTGAGGCGTGACGAATTGGTCAGTGTTTCCCTTCTCAGGCGTCGGCCGGTGAGGGTTCCTCGATCTCCAGCGAAAGCTCGCCGTCTTTTTCGGTGACGTGCACGCGCCCGCCATTGACCAGCTTGCCGAAAAGGATCTCGTTGGCCAGCGGCCGCTTGATGTTCTCCTGGATGACACGCGCCATGGGCCGTGCGCCCATGGCCGGGTCGTAGCCTTTCTCGGCCAGCCAGGTGCGGGCATCCTCGTCGACCTCGAGCTGCACGCCCTTGGCCTCGAGCTGCACTTCCAGCTCCATCACGAACTTGTTGACCACATTGGCCAGCGTCTCGCGATCCAGCGCGGCAAACTGGATCACCGCATCGAGGCGGTTACGGAATTCAGGCGTGAACATGCGACGCATGGCCTCCATGGCGTCCGTGGCGTTGTTTTCGCTGGTGAAGCCAATAGCCCGACGGCTCATGTCCTGGGCGCCGGCATTGGTGGTCATCACCAGGATCACATTGCGGAAATCGGCCTGCCGGCCATTGTTGTCGGTGAGCGTCCCGTGGTCCATCACCTGCAGCAGCAGGTTGAACACATCCGGATGGGCCTTCTCGATTTCATCCAGCAGCACCACGCAATGCGGGTGCTTGATCACCGCCTCGGTCAGCAAACCGCCCTGGTCATAGCCCACATAGCCCGGCGGCGCGCCGATCAGGCGCGAAACCGTGTGGCGCTCCATGTACTCGGACATGTCGAAGCGCATCAGCTCAATGCCCAGCAGATTGGCCAGCTGGCGGGTCACCTCGGTCTTGCCCACGCCGGTGGGGCCGGCAAACAGGAACGAGCCAATGGGCTTGTCGGGGTTGCCCAGCCCGGAACGGGACATCTTGATGGCATCGCCCAGCGTCTCGATGGCCTCGTCCTGGCCGTAAATAGCCAGTTTGAGGTTGCGCTCCAGATGCCGCAGCACGTCCTTGTCTGAGCTCGACACACTCTTGGGCGGGATCCGCGCCACTTTGGCGACAATGGCCTCCACATCACCCACGGACACGGTCTTGCGGCGCTTCGACACCGGCAGCAGGCGCTGCGAGGCCCCCGCTTCGTCGATCACATCAATGGCCTTGTCCGGCAGGTAGCGGTCATTGATATGCCGGGCCGAGAGCTCGGCGGCCGCCTTGAGCGCCGGGTTGGTGTAACGCACGGCATGGTGCTCCTCGAAACGGCTCTTGAGCCCCTTGAGGATCTGATAAGTCTCGTCCACCGTCGGCTCGGAGACGTCAATTTTCTGGAAGCGCCGGGCCAGGGCACGGTCTTTCTCAAAGATGCCGCGGTATTCCTGATAGGTGGTGGAACCGATGCACTTCAACTCGCCCGAGGCGAGCATGGGTTTGATCAGATTGGAGGCATCCATCACCCCGCCCGAGGCCGCGCCGGCACCAATAATGGTATGAATCTCGTCGATAAACAGGATCGCGCCTTCTTCCTTGCGCAACTGGGCCAGCACGCCCTTGAGGCGTTTCTCGAAATCACCGCGATACTTGGTGCCGGCCACCAGCGCACCCAGGTCCAGGGCGTAGATGGTGCTGTTTTCGAGCACATCGGGCACTTTGCCCTGGGTAATCAGCCAGGCCAGGCCCTCGGCAATCGCCGTCTTGCCCACGCCGGCCTCGCCCACCAGTAGCGGGTTGTTCTTGCGCCGGCGGCAAAGAATCTGCACCACCCGCTCGACTTCATGCTCGCGCCCGATCAGCGGGTCAATGCGGCCATGGTCGGCATTAACATTGAGATTGGTGGCGTAGAGCTCCAGCGGGCTCTCGCCGGCCTCCTCGCCCTCGCCCTGCTGCTCAACCTCTTCCTGCGGGGCTTCAGATTCATCCTGCTCGTGCACCTTGCGGATGCCGTGGGAAATGTAATTAACCACATCCAGGCGGGTCACCGTCTGTCGATTGAGCAGATAAACCGCGTGGGAATCCTGTTCGCTGAAAATGGCCACCAGCACATTGATGCCGGTAACCTCCTTGCGGCCGGAGGATTGCACATGGAAGAAGGCCCGCTGCAACACGCGCTGGAAACCCAGCGTGGGTTGCACATCCTGCTCCTCGCCCTCGGAACGCAGCGGGGTATTGGCCTCAATGAATTCAGTGAGATCACGCCCGAGCACTTCCAGGTCCGCACCACACACGCGCAGCACCTCAGCCACCATGGCATTGTCCAGCAGGGCCAGCAACAGATGCTCGACCGTGATGAACTCATGGCGCTGTTCGCGCGCCTGGCTGAAGGCCAGGTTGATCGTGTTTTCCAGTTCCTTGCTCAGCATCGTTTGCTCTCAGGCCTTTTCCAGCGAACACAACAGCGGATGATCGTGCTGCCGTGAGTATTCATTCACCTGGGCTACCTTGGTCTCCGCAATCTCGGATGTAAAGACCCCGCACACTGCCTTGCCCTCGGTATGCACCTGTAACATCACACGGGTAGCCCGCTGGCGCTCCATGCTGAAAAACCGTTCCAGCACATGCACCACAAATTCCATCGGCGTGTAGTCATCATTGAGCATGACTACCTTGTACAGGGGCGGTTCTTTCAGTCTCGGTCGTGCGGACTCAACCGCAACCCCTTCGTCACCATGATGATCCTTGCGCTCAGTCATGCCTGACAGTTTATCGCAAAGCCCCTGCCGACTCACAGTACCCGGGGATTATTTTGTGCCTGTAACAAGAAGACCATCAGGAACATCACAGGTTCCACAGCCTCCCGCTACAGCACAACAATGTGTTGATAAATCGCCTTAAAAGCTTGCTCTATACCCCTGGAATCAGGGACACTGACCGGATTGAAGACCGGATTCGGACGCGCGGTAATCACCGCGTGCAATCTAAAGCGTCCCGCCACAGGGACAGACGGATAGCAATGGATGCAAACTCCCTCAACATAGAACGGCTGCGGCCCTGGCTGCACAAGGCCGGCATCTGGGCACCGGGAATTGCCGCGGTGGTGCTGGTGCTGGTGCTTGCGCGTGCAGCCGGTGATATGACATGGGAGCTTCTGGGCGGTCAGACCTACACTTCCGAGAGCGCAGCCATCCCTGCGCCCCGTACCACACGGGAGCCACAGGCAAATCACAACGGCGCCGGCGCCGTGGATGTAATTATCGAGCGCAATCTGTTCGGCGTGGCCGAAGCCGGGGATGCGCCGCCGGAAGAGGCCATCATTGATGCGCCGGAGACACGGCTCAACCTGACCCTCAAGGGGATTTATGCCGCTGGCCACCAACAAGGCTCCCGGGCCATTATCGCCGAGGGTAACAAGGACGAGCAGATCTACGCCGTGGGCGACAGAATCCCCGGTAACGCCACAATCGAAAATATTTATGCAGATCGTGTGATTATCCGCCGTGGCGGCAATCTGGAAGCCCTGCGCTTGCCACGCGCCGACGAGATCAATGGCGCTGCGCGCCAGCCGATCGCCCGACAGCATACGGGAGACGGCCCGGACCTGGTCGCCTTGCGCGAGGAATTGCTGGACAATCCTGAACGTATCACTGATCTGGTGCGCTTCCGGCCGGTCTATCGCAATGCCGAATTCCAGGGCTATCGCATTTACCCGGGGCGTGAGCAGGAAATCTTCCGTGAACTTGGCCTGCGCCCGGGGGATCTGGTCAAACAGATCAACGGTGTCAGCCTGGATGACCCCCAGGGCGTCATGGGCCTGATCAACGAATTGCCAGACGCGACTTCAATCAGCGTCATGCTTGAACGGCGCGGCGAAACAGAAAATCTCTCGGTATCACTGGACAGATAGGAGCGCGCGGGGGCACCATCGCGCTCTTCCCCTGACACGGGCGACAAATGCACAGACTCATGAAAAGTATATTTACCAACAGACCGATGGCCCTGATGCTGGCACTGGCACTGTTGTGCCTGGCACCGGCGATGGCGCAAACGGATGAAACCGTCACACTGAATCTCAAGGATGCCGACATCAAGGCCCTGATCGAAACGGTCAGCGATGTCACCGGCCGCAACTTTATTATCGATCCGCGGGTGTCGGCCCGGGTCACGGTCATGTCCTCACAACCGATGACGCCGGATTCCCTTTACGAAACCTTTCTTTCCATCCTTTCCGTACATGGCTATGCGGTCGTTCCCTCCGGGGACGTTCACAAGATCGTTCCGGCCAGCGACGCCAAGCAGACCGGCGCCGACGAGCCGCCGTTGCGGGGCGCTCCGAGTGACGAAATTGTCACGCATGTGATCGTGGTGGAAAATGTCCCTGCCGCACAACTGGTGCCCATCCTGCGCCCGTTGATCCCGCAGCACGGCCATCTGGCCGCGTATCCACCCTCCAACAGCCTGATTATTTCGGACCGTCAGGCCAATGTAGACCGCCTGCTCAATATTATTCGCCGCATTGACCGCACCAGCGAGGAGGAATTCGAGCTGGTCCGCCTGGAGCACGCCAATGCGGCCGAGGTCGTGCGCATTCTGCAGGGCGTCAGCAGCGACGGCCAGGACCGCGGTGAACTCAAGATCATGCCGGATGCGCGCACCAACAGCATCCTGTTGGGCGGAGAGGAATCCCGGCGGGTACGCATGCGGGCACTGATTGCGCATCTCGACGCCCCCATGGAGGAGAGCGGGCACACCCAGGTAGTGTATCTGCGCCACGCCGAAGCAGAATCGCTCTCTGGGATTCTTGAAAACGTGGGTCAAAGCCGCAACCGCGAGGGCAGCAATGGTGAAGAACATGTCAGCATTGTGCCCGACCCCCATACCAACTCGCTGGTGATTACCGCACCTCCCGAAACCATGCGCTCCATGCAGGCCGTGATCCGTCAACTCGACATCCGTCGGGCCCAGGTGCTGGTGGAAGCAATTATCGCCGAGATTGCCTCTGATCGGGCCACCCAACTCGGGGTCCAATGGGTGGTAGACGCCACCCGTCAGGGCGCCGGGGGTCTGGTCAACTTCAGCGGCACCGGCTCACCTATCCTGGGACTGGCCAATTTCCCCGACATCAGCGGCGATTTTGAAGGCGCCTCTGTGGGTATTGGCGCGGTTTCAGAAGACGGCGAGCGGATCGACTTTGCCGCCTTGCTACGCACCCTGCAGGGCGACTCGGCTACCAATATTGTGTCTACGCCCATGCTGGTGACCATGGATAATGAAGAAGCTGAAATCAGCGTCGGTCAGGAAGTCCCCTTCCTGACAGGCCAGTTCTCTGAACGCGGCACCAATGGCGGAATGAACCCCTTCCAGACTATCGACCGCCGCGACGTGGGCGTCACCCTCAAGATCACGCCCCGCATCAATGAAGGCAATGCGGTGGAACTGCAAATCGAGCAGGAAGTCTCAAGCCTGAGTGGCACCACCGGCGGCGCGGTGGATCTTGTCACCAACCGGCGCAGCCTCAAGACGCGCGTGATCGCGGAAGACGGGCAGATTATCGTGCTGGGCGGGCTGATTGATGATGACGTACAGGAAACCTCGCAGCGGGTACCGATTCTGGGCAGTATTCCGGTGCTCGGTCGCCTGTTCCGCTCCGACAGCGTGAATCGCACCAAGCGCAACCTGATGGTCTTCATCCGCCCCGGCATTCTGCGTGACGGGCTTGATTCGGCGCGCTACACCACCGAAAAATACAATTACATGCGGGCCATGCAAATGTACGAGAGCGAGCGCCCGGTGCAGTTGATGCGCCATGAGTTGCGTCCGCTGCTACCCGAGCTGGACCTGGACGACGGCGTCGTACC
>PWYF01000161.1 GCA_003567955.1 Thiotrichales bacterium | reverse complement strand
AGCGCTGCAGCCACAGCCAGTGACTGCCCTCGGCCATGGTGGTGCCCTCGTTGACCTGAAGCCGACGGCGGTGGTCGGCGATCGGCCAGGAGGCCACATCCACCGAACCCACCAGAGCGGAATTCATATAACCCGCGTGCATGTCCACCCAGGCCAGCTCCAGCGCCGACTCAAATGCCAGGTAGGTGCTGCAGACAAAATTGCTGCGCCCGGCCAGGTCAAAGTGTTTGGCGACGTAGAAATTGGGCGCGTTGCTGACGGAATTGACGAAGCTCAGGGGTTTGGGCTGCATGCCGTGACGGAACAGGGATTCCACCACTTCCAGCGTGACATCCAGGTCGCCCCGGGCGGAGCTGGTGTATACGCCGCTCTCCGGGTCAATGGCCGCCTGGCCGACGCAGCGGCCCGAGCCAATCAGGGCCAGCTGGATAAAGCGGCCGATGCGTCGTACCGGCTCACCCAGCGCCTCGCGCACCAGCGGTTTCAGTGAAGTGGACTCGTCGCTGACTGCCTCGCAGTAATCGCCGGTGGCGCGGATCCAGATCATGCCGCGGCCTCCCCGCCGGAGACCACCAGCGATGTGTTATTGCCGCCAAAGCCGAAATAATTGAGTAGCAAATGACCCGGGGCCAGGGTTTGATTGGACTGGGTCAGGGGGATGCCCAGATCCGCGCGTTCGGCGCTGGCGATACCCGGAGTACCGGGCACAAAGCCGGCCGCCGCCGCGCCACAGAAAATCAACAGCTCATTGAGGCCGCAGGCGCCCAGGGTATGACCAATGTAGGGTTTCAAGGCGCAGCTGGGCGGCACGTTGTCGCCAAAAACCCGGCTCATGCCGGCCACTTCGGCTTCGTCGTTATGCAGGCTGGCGGTGCCGTGGACCTTGATGGCGCTGATATCGGCCGTTGTCAGCTCAGCGCGGGCCAGGGCCTGCCGTATGACTGTTTCCACGGTGGCGCCGTCCGGGTTGGTCGCCGACATGCTGTGTGTGTCGCACATGCTGGCCCCGCCGGCAAGATGAAAATCAGCGGCCGAGCGCGGCTGTGGCGAGAGCACCAGGGCCGAACAGCCCTCGCCCAGGGTCAGGCCACTGCGGTCGCGGTCAAAGGGGCGCATCAGTTGCGGAGAGAGCAGCCCCAGGCCGTGAAAACCGGCGGCGGTGACCACATTGAACAATTCCACGCTCACCACCAGCGCATGCTCCAGATGACCGGCCTCAATCATGTCGGTGGCGGAAATCAGCGCATTGGCGCTGGCGGTGCAGGCGGTATTGAAGCTGTAGTCCGGGCCGCGCAAATCGAAATGCTGGCGCAGCCAGCGGGCGAGGTTGGCAATGCTGTTGCTGCCGATCAGCGCAGTGGCATCTTCGCTTTCAAGCAATTCACGCCGAAAGCGGGCCTCGGAGACCGAGACATCGGCCGAGGATGTGCCCAGGAACAGGCCCAGGTTGCGGCGCTGATCGGTCGTCAGTCCGGCTTTTTCCAGCGCCTCGCCGATGACGGCTTCAAGCACACTGTAGAGGCGCTGCTCAATATTCTCCAGCGGCACGTCGGGCAGTAACAGATAGGGAACGGGCTGGCGCTGATCGGCAAAGCTCAGGGTGGCCTGTCCCGGTTCGGGCAGTTTGCCCAGTGCCCTGACGGCGGCTTCCAGGTTGTCCCCCAGCGCGGTATGACTGGCCGCGCCGGTGAAATACACCGGCATCAGCGGGTACGCTCCCGGGCAATGGTGTCGGCCAGGGTGTTGATGCTGCGCAGGGCCTTGCGCGCACGGGCGCCGGCCTCAATGCGTACGCCATAACTCTGTTGCACGGCCATGCAGATCTGCAGGGCGTCAAGCGAGTCCAGCTCCATCGGGCCACCGATCAGGATTTCATCATCGCTGATGTCTTCGGGCGGCATGTCCTTGTCGCATTCTTCCACCACCATGGCCTTGAGATCGTGCTTGAGCTGTTCCAGATCTTGCTGTGTCATGAGTGTTATATCCGCTTGTTAAACTTGACGCTGGCGCTGAATCAGCCAGGCCAGCAGGATGGCAATGCCGCCAAAGCTTGCCAGCGTGGCAGCGAAGGCGCTCACGCCCGCAATGTCGGCGCCATGGAGCAGGGCTGCCAGCAGGCCGTCCAGGCCCCATGCCATGGGTGAGACCTCGGCGACGGCCTGAAGTGCCGGCGGCATGATGAATTTGGGCACCATGATGCCACCGAGCGCCGCCAGCAGGATGTTGCCGGTCCCGCCGAGCAGCGTGGCCTGTTCCGTGGTTCGGCATATTACCGCAATCAGCAGGGCATAACCCAGTGCCGCCAGACTGATAGCTGCTGCCATTACGGCCATGGCGCCGCTGTGCACGCCGCTCATTTGTAGCGCCTCTCCGCCCAGTGCCGGCACAGCGTAAATGCCCACGGCCAGCATCACAATCACCTGCATCTGGTTAAGCACAAAATACGGTAGCAACTTGCCCAGCAGGATGCTGGCCTGGAACACCGGGGTGGTGCGCAGGCGCCGGTCCATGCCCAGTTCGCGCTCGCGAATGATTGTGGTGGACAGCGGGATGGCGATGAAAAATGCGCCGAAGACCAGCCATGCCGGCACATTTTGCTGGACTGCCGAAGGCGCCACGTCATCCTCGTCACGTTGATAGAGGTAACGGACCTCCAGGCCGTCATCCACGGTGGCCAGATCCAGATCGAAATCCGGCGCCACCCGGGCGGTAAAGATTTCAATGCGCGCGCGGCCCAGCGCCTCGCGCAGCGCCCCCAGGAACAGTTGCTCACGCTGGCCGTCGAAGCTCGCTGGCACTCCGGGCGTCAGATAAACCGCCGGACGCGCATTGTCATCATCCAGGCTGGCGCCAAAGCCCGGCGCTATGCGTAACCGAAAAGTGTTATCGCCGGGCTCTTCATCGCTGATGCGGAAGCTGTCATGGGCGTCGATATAAGCCAGCAGTTTGCGCGAGCCCTCACTTTCATCCAGGTCTTCCACCCACACAAAATGGGTTAGCCCTTCCCCGGCGCGGAACTGCTCCTGCAGCGCGAGCGACATGATCAGGATGAAGGCCGCAGGCATCAAAAACAGCAGCACCAGCGCATGGGGATCCCGCCACAGCAGTAGCCCTTCCTTGTTGATACAGGCGCGTAATCCCCGGCCCATCATGAGGCCTCCGTGTCTTCGAGTAATTGCATGTACACGGCTTCCAGCCGGCTGATGCCGTAGCGTAGCCGCCGGGCGCTCAGGCCATGCTGGGCCAGGGCCTGCAGGATACGGACGATATCACTGCTGTCGGCGGCTTCAAGCACCACCTTGTCGGGGGCTTGCCACTGCGCCTGCCATGTCGCCAGTGCCTGTTGTGCCTGTTTGTCGGCGGCGCCGGAGAGCTCCAGATAAAGCCGGGTGATGCCGAGCCGCCCCAGCATCTGTTCCAGCGTACCGCTGGCGATGACCTGCCCGGCATTGATCACCGTGAGACTGTCGCATATGGCCTCGACTTCCTCCATGTAATGCGAGGTATAGATCATGGTGGTGCCCTGTTCGCGCAGGGTGCGTATGGCGCCGAGGATAGTCTGGCGCGAGTGCGCATCTATGCCCACCGTGGGCTCGTCGAGGTAGAGAATGCGGGGCCGGTTGAGCAATGCGATGGCCAGATTAAGCCGGCGTTTGAGTCCGCCGGAATACACCCGTGCCGGCCGCTCGAGTACCTCGCCGAGTTGGCATATATCCGTACACCAGGCCAGGCGTTCACGGTACAGGCGCCGCGGCAGGCCGTAGACGCCGCCGAAAAAGGCCAGATTCTCGCGACCGCTGAGCGCCGGGTAAAACGCATATTCCTGCGGCACAATGGCGCTGATTCCGCGCAGGCGGCGCCCGTGACGCGGGTCGAGTCCGTCCACCCGTACCTGACCCCGGTCCGGGCGCAGGGTGCCGGTGAGTATGGCCAGCAGGGTGCTTTTGCCGGCGCCATTGGGGCCCAGCAAGCCGTGCACTTCGCCCTCCGCAACCCGGAAGTCAACCGCACGCAGCGCATCCACCCCGGCCCCGGGGTAGCGATGTGTCAGGCCCTCAACCTGCACCAGGGGCGGCGTGGATGCCATGTCATGCTTGCGCGGCCGGGGGGAATTCAATGTGTTTGATCCTGTCGAAGCCAGACCGCGATTGTACTCAGCGTGCCGCCGGGGAGCTACCAGTGGTGCCGCGGATCAATCAGGGGATGACGTCAGGCGCCGGCGGCGTTAACGTCGCGGGTGGGCGCCCTGCACGGCCAGTATTGGCAGGGCAAAATCAATGCAGGAGAAACGCATGAGTGACACAAGCCACATCGGGGAACTGACCGCGACCCAGATGCTGGAGCTGTATGACAGCGGCGGGTTGTCGCCGGTGGAGGTGGCGCAGGCCTCGCTGGACCAGATCGAGGCGCTGGATGAAAAGGTCAATGCCTGGTGCTACCTGGACCCCGAAACCACCCTGACCGCCGCGCGCCGTTCCGAGGAGCGCTGGCGCAACGGCCAGCCCATGGGGCTGCTCGACGGGGTGCCGGTGGCGATCAAGGACATGTTCATGACCCGCGGCTGGCCCAACACCAAGGGCTCGCATATTGTCGATGCCGCGCAGCTCGGCGAGGACGATGGCCCGGCAGTCGCCGCCCTGCGCCGTCATGGCGCGGTGCCGATGGGGCGCACCACCACGCCCGAGTTCGGCTGGAAGGGCGTGACCGACACCCCGCGCTACGGCATCACCCGCAATCCGTGGGATCCGGACAAGACCGCCGGCGGTTCCAGCGGCGGCAGTTCGGCGGCGGTGGCGCTGGGCATGTCGGCGCTGGCGTTGGGCACCGATGCCGGTGGTTCGGTCCGCATCCCCGCCGGGTTTTGCGGTCATCCCGGCCTCAAGCCCACCCAGGGCCGGGCGCCGATCTGGCCGGCCAGCCCCTTCGGTTTTCTGGCGCATCCGGGGCCCATGGCCTGGACGGTGGAAGACTGTGCCCTGCTGATGCAGGTCATGGCCGAGCAGGATTATCGCGACCCCACCCTCCCCGCTGATCCGGTGGATTACCTGGCCGGGCTCGGGGATGGCGTGCGTGGCTTGCACGTGGCCTTCAGTCCCCGCTTCGGGTGGGTCGATGTGGATCCTGAAATCGCCGCCCTGGTGGCCGAGGCGGTGCGTGTATTCGAGGAGCTGGGGGCGCATGTGGAGGAGGTCGACCCCGGCTTTGATGACCCACTGGAATCCTTTGGGCGGCTGTTTTATGGCGGCGCTGCCAATGCCCTGCGGGATGTGGATGCGAAGCAGCGCCAGCGCATGGACCCGGCCCTGATCGAGGTGGTAGAGCAGGCGGAAAAGCTCTCCATGCTGGATTACCAGGCGGCCATGAACGAGCGTGCGGCGCTCAATGAACGCATGTCGCGCTTCCACCAGCGCTACGATTTGTTGCTTACGCCGGCCTTGCCCATCCCTGCCTTCAAGGCCGGGCTGGAAGTGCCGGAAGGCTGGCCGCACAAGCGCTGGCCCACCTGGACGCCGTTTACCTATCCCTTCAACATGACCGGGCAGCCGGCGATGTCGGTGCCCTGCGGCTTCACCCGCGCCGGCTTGCCGGCCGGGCTGCAGATCGTTGCCGCGCGGCATCAGGACGCGCTGGTGCTGCAGGCCGGACATGCCTATCAGAGCGCGCGGCCGCTGACCGACCGGCGCCCCGAGCTTTGCTCTCTCGCCGACTATGCCCAAGGAGACCGCCATGATTGAATCGCCGCTGCTGCAACATCTGGAAGGCTACATCGACGGCCGCTGGACCGGGGCCGGGGTGGGCCGTCCCGTGGCCGTGACCAATCCGGTCAATGGCGAGGTACTGGCCGAACTGCCGGGCATGGGCAGCGGTGAAACCGCCGAGGCCATTGATGCCGCCAAAGCGGCGCTGACCCGGGACGCGCCGTCGCTGGCACAGCGCCGTGAGTGGCTGGAGGGTGTCGTCAGTGCCTTGCACAAACACCGCGAGGAAATCGGCCGGATTCTGTGCCTGGAGCATGGCAAGCCCTGGCCCGAGGCCCAGGGCGAGGGGGATTACGCCGCCGGTTTTTTCCGCTACATGGCGGCCAATATTGATGAGCTCAAGCCGCGTACCCTGGCCGAGCGCCCGCGTGATCTGGAATGGACGGTGCATTACCGGCCCGCCGGGGTGGTGGGGCTGATTACCCCCTGGAATTTCCCCATTGGCATGATTGCCAAGAAGCTCTCGGCGGCGATTGCCGCCGGCTGTCCCAGTGTGACCCGGCCTTCGGCCAAGACGCCGCTGACCATGGTGGCGCTGTTCCATGTGCTGGACCAGGAGCTGGACTTGCCCCCGGGCTTTGCCAATCTGGTGGTGGGGCCGTCCGGGCCTGTCGGCGATACCCTGTGCGAGCATCCCGATGTGGCCATGCTCAGTTTTACCGGTTCTACGGGGGTCGGCCAGGAGCTGATTCGCAAGACCGCCGACAAGCTCAAGCGTCTGTCACTGGAGCTGGGTGGCAATGCGCCTTTTATCATCTTCGAGGACGCCGATCTGGATGCGGCGGCCGATAATCTGATTGCCAACAAATTCCGTGGCGGCGGTCAGACCTGTGTTTGCGCCAATCGCGTGCTGGTGCAAAAATCAGTGGCCGATGATTTCCTTGAGCGTTTCGCCGCCCGCGCGGCGAAACTCAAAGTCGGTGACGGCATGGACAAGGGTGTGGACATTGGGCCGCTGGTGGATCGCAACGGCTACGAAAAAGTCCGCCGCCACCTGCT
>PWYF01000190.1 GCA_003567955.1 Thiotrichales bacterium | reverse complement strand
GCTGGCTGCTGGTGATGGATCCCGAACGGGTCAACTGGGGGCCGACCATTCTGGCCACGGTGGTGGCCGGGGTGGTGGCCTACAGCACCATCCACGTTTTCCTGCGCCTGGTCGAGCGCATTGGCCTCGCACCTTTCGTCATCTATCGCATCATCCTCGGACTGGTTTTGTTGTATATTTTTCTATGAAAAATATGTGGTTAAGTGGTTATGTGCTTAGGTGGTTAGGTGAATGAGAAAAGCGCTGTGCGCTTTTCACTTAATTAGATATCGGCGCGTGCGCCCTGGCTTTCAGGTCTGCAACAGTTCGTCCCGCGATTTAAAACCTAACACCTAAAACCTAAAACGCTTCGGCTTCGTACCCCTGTTCGCGGAGAAGTTCGATGACGTTGTCGGGGCCGACGAGGTGGGCGCTGCCGACAACGACCAGATAATCCCGTTCATCTTCGAGCATGGCGATGATTTGCGGCACCCAGGCGCGATTGCGGGTGGCCAGCGCGGCATCGGAGAGTTCGGGAAACTCGGCAAAGCTGTCAATCAGCAGGGTTTCCAGCGCCGCGTGGTCATTCTCCCGCCAGGCACGCACCATTTCCGGCACCTGTTGCTCGATATTTTCAATGTCCTCCAGCGTATGGCGGAGGTAGCGGACTTCCATTTCACGTTCAAGCTCATACAGCGGCCGCAGCTGATCTTCGGTGCTTTCCAGTCCACGAATTTCCCGACCTGCTTCCCGGGCCCGCTGGTACAGGTGCATGTCCAGCCCCAGCCCGGATTGATACCCGGCCTTCTCAATGGCCTGTACTGTGAGCATGGTGGTCAGCAACCAGGGCCGCAACTGCAGGGCCTGGTCTTCGGGCAGACCCAGTTCATTCACGATTTCCCGGGTTCGTTCGAGGGTGGTTTCATCCAGGATATCAACCAGGGTGGTTTCCGCCGGCAGTCGGCCATGTTGCGCCAGGATGCGGTTCATTGCCATGGGGTCGAGTTCGTCCAGATTGACCTCCAGTACCAATACCTCAGTCCCCGACCAGAGGTGCTCCACCTTTTCCGGCAGCGGGTAATCCTGCTCTCGCAGCAGGTGGATAGAGCCCAGTAGCCAGACGGTGTTGTTTTCGCCCTGCAGGGACCATGCCGGTGGGCCATCGGCTTGTACGGGGACGGTCCAGATCAGGGCAAGCAACAGCAATGCAAACGGGCGGGACAACAGATACTTCATCATTTCAGGACCTCTGGTGTATTCGTCAATTTATTCGTGGGGAAGATCCAGCGCCCGGGCAATGGCTTCGCGGCGGGCCTCGCGAATGGCGCGCGCCGCTTGCGGCCCGGGGCCTGCGGCACGGGCGATGGCACCGGTATCCAGTGCTTGTGCCGCATCCAGTGCTTGTTCCAGGCGTTGTCGGGCGGCCGGGTTGTGGTGGCCCCGGGCCAGGCGGTCGGCGGCACAGGCCTGCAGCAGTTCGGGCAGGCGCTGTGGCCGGCGGAAAGCATCGGCGGATTCCAGCCAGGTCAGTAGTGTTTCGGCGCTGTTGTGCGTGTCGTAGTCCGGGCACAGGCGAATCGCCAGATCAGCCAGTTCCCGCCATTGCCGGGGCAGGGGCAGGCTTTGTTCCAGCCGCTCCAGGGCGGATTGTGGCGCGGGCACACCGGTGAGCATGGCGGCCAGCCGCACGTGAGGTGGCGCCTGCAGGGTGATGGCCTGTTCCAGGCGAGCCAGTGCCGGAGCCAGGGCGTCTCCGTCCAGCCACGGGAATAACCGCGCCAGCGCCCCGCAGTCGGTCAGGACATGGAAAAATGCCGCGGGCTGTGTCTCGCCCAGTGCCCGGCAGGTCTCCTGCCACACCCGCTCCGGGACCAGCGCATCCACTTCGCCGTTGTCCACCATCCGGCGCATCAGCGTCAGGGTGTCATCCGCCACCCGGAATCCCAGTGGGGCGAAGCGCGCCGCAAAACGCGCCACCCGCAGAATGCGCACCGGATCCTCGCTGAAGGCCGGGGACACATGGCGCAGACGGCGGGCCTCGATATCCTGTTGTCCGCCCCAGGGGTCGATTATTTCGCCATCCGCTGTGCGGGCCATGGCGTTGATGGTGAGATCGCGCCGTTGCAGGTCTTCTTCCAGCGAGACATCCGGCGCGGCATGACATTCAAAGCCATGGTAGCCGGGGGCCGTCTTGCGCTCGGTGCGCGCCAGCGCATATTCCTCCTGCGTTCGGGGGTGCAGGAACACCGGAAAATCTTTCCCTACCGGGCGATATCCGGCAGCTTTCATATCCTCGGGGGTGGCGCCCACCACCACCCAGTCACGTTCCCGGGGTTCAAGGCCGAGCAGTTCGTCGCGTACGGCGCCGCCGACGAGATAGCTGAGGATTTCAGCCATGCCGCCCGCTGCGGGCCTGGCGCCGGTACTCGGGGTATTGATCACGTGCCGTGCGCTGCCCCAGGTAGGTGGGGACGACCGCCTCCATGGGCGTGGGCTCAATGCCGAAGAAATCCAGGCCGTTGCGTGTGCCGCAGACGTTATCAACGCGGGTGGAAAGATAGTTGTCTACCGACAATGGTTTGCCGGGCAGGTATTCCATGATGCCGGCCTGCAGTCGCGAGAAGAGGTCATTCAGGCCGATGATCCGCCGACGCAGGCCGGCAGTGCGGGCGGTGTATTCGACAATTTCGCGCAGCGTATAGATGTGGGGCCCACACAGGTCAAAGCGCTGGTTGTAGGTGTCGGGGTCGTCAATGCTGTTGGCAAAAGCGCGCACGACATCCCCCACAAAGACCGGGGCATAACGGGAGCGGTGGCAGGCCAGTGGGAAGGCCAGCGGCACCAGTCGCAACAGCCCGGCGAAGCGGTTAATAAAGCTGTCGCCCGGACCAAAGATGACCGAGGGCCGGAAAATGGTCACGGCCACGTCCGGGCGGGCCTGCATCAGCGCCTGGCTTTCACCCTCGCCCTTGCTGCGCAGGTAATAGCTGGGTGCGCGTCCCGGTTCTGCGCCCAGCGCGCTCATCTGCAGCAGGCGGGGAATGCCCAGCTTGCGGCAGCTCTCGGCAACCTGCCGCGGCAGCTGGACATGGACCTTGTGGAAGCCGCTGCCGTCATGCCCGCGCTCATTGAGAATGCCGATCAGGTTGATCACCACATCGTGCCCGGCGATGGCCTGTTCCAGTGCCCGGGTGTCGAAAACATCCACCTCGCGCAGGGTCAGCGAAGGCACAATGAGCAGTTCACGGTGACGTTCGCGGTTGGCGGTGAGGACGCGTACCTGGTCACCGCGGCGGTAGAGTTCATTGGCAAGGTGGCGGCCGACGAAGCCGGTGCCGCCAAGAATGCAGACCTTTCTGGATGCCATCTGGGTGTTGTCCTGAATCCCGGGTTATACGTTGTGCCGTCTATTCTACGCGCCGGCACAGCACTTGCCAGCCACCCGCGGCCATCAATCGCAGATCAGTCCTGATCCGGGCTGTCTTCGCTGTTGTTGTTCTCTGCTGCCGCCGGATATTGTTCGTTGTCGTCGTCAGCGTCGACGTCGTTTTCTTCGGCTGGCGCTGCCTGCTGATCCGCGGTTTCCGGCGCGACGTCATCCCCTTCAGTCTCAGGGGCGGTTTGCGTTTCTGTTTCGGTCGCAGTCCTGCCGTAGGTGAAGCGGGTTTCACGCAGCACCCGTTCGTCTTCTGCGTCCACGATTTGTACCCGCCAGTTCCCGTGCATGTCGGCAGTGAGCTGCTTGCGTGACCAGACCCGCCAGCGATCGCCGCCAATATCAAAGCGCACATCGCCAAAGTTGCGACCGTCATGCAGCCAGCGGTGGATGATGGTGCGCCCGGCCTGGCCGCTGAGCTCGCTGAAGTAGTAGATGTGGTCGGACTCCGCGGGCACGTGGCTGACCACGTCTACCGGTTCGCGGTCATCAATGGCGCTGGTCAGGGCGGCACGCGGGACCGGGCCCTCGGCAAGCGCCACGGGGGCAAGCAGGCCGAGCAGCATCAGGCTTGCGATGGTGGTCAATACAAGTCTGTCCATTATGGGCGTCCTCCGGCGGCAGTGATGAATGTTGCGGCTTGCTGCGCGCCTGACATGACGTGGCACCCGTGCCACGGTCTGTTATAGGTAACAGCTTGTGCGGACAGTGGCAACCATTTGTGCAAGCTGCCATATTGTCGGCTTTGCCTGTAGGGAGCGGTGTTTTGGAAGTCCTGCTGGTCTATCTGGCACTGGGGGCGGCAGCCGGCCTGATTGCCGGGCTTTTCGGCGTGGGTGGCGGCGTGATTATCGTGCCCGTGCTGGCGCTGAGTTATGCCACCCAGGGCATGGATTCGGCCGTCATCATGCACATGGCGCTGGGGACGTCGCTGGCAACCATTGTCGTGACCTCACTGTCCTCAATACGCGCCCATCACCGTCTGGGTAATGTGCCCTGGGATGTCATGAAGCCAATGATTCCCGGGATTGCCGTCGGCGCCCTGGCCGGGGCCTTCCTGGCGCACTGGATTCCCAGTGACTGGTTGCAGCGTCTGTTTGGCGTATTTGCGCTGATTCTGGCCGTGCAGATTGCCTTCGGTGGACGCCCCTCGGCCGGCCGGGGCTTGCCGGGGCCGGCGGGGCTGGCCGGGGCCGGCGGCATCATCGGTACGGGGTCGGCGCTGACCGGCATCGGGGGCGGGTCGCTGACCGTGCCGTTTCTGGTCTGGTGCAGCGTGCCCATCCACCGTGCGGTGGGCGCCGGCGCGGCCGGAGGCTTGCCGATCGCCGTGGCCGGCGCAGCCGGTTATATGCTGGTCGGGTGGCAGGTGCCGGTGTTGCCTGAGTGGAGTACCGGCTATGTGTACTGGCCAGCCTTTGCCGGCATCAGCGTGGCGACGGTGCTGATGGCGCCACTGGGCGCGCGCCTGGCGGCCTGGCTGCCGGCGCACATCCTGCGCGGCCTGTTCGCGCTGCTGCTCATCATCATCGGAATCCGGATGTTGGTGTAAGCGTGTTACGTGGTTACGTGGTTATGTGATTAAGTGATTAAGTGATTAAGTGATTACGTCGCGGGAAAGACCGTTGCCGGCCTGACAATCTGCGACACGCGCTGATAAAGAACGTGGTTAGGTGGTTAGGTGGAGGAGTGCGGCGCCGGCGCACATATCAAATTGATTTTGTGTGACGCAGTCACACACCACCACGTAACCACTTAAGCACGTAACCACTTAATCACGAAAATGCAGGCGGAGCCTGCATTTTCCTCCCATTTGTGGCAAAGTTTGCGCCCCCGATGAATTCTTTTTGCTGATTTACAAGCGAGGTACTGTGCATGTCCGGTCTGGTCCAGCCCCATGGCGGCCAGGGTTTGAAGCCCCTGCTGCTGGAAGGTGAAGAACTCGCTGCCGAGCGTAAACGCGCCGCCACGCTGACGCGCATCGATATCAGTTCGCGCGAGGCGGGTGATCTGATCATGCTGGGGATTGGCGGTTTTACGCCGCTTGAGGGCTTCATGGGCCGCGAGGACTGGCGCAGCGTGTGTGACGAAATGCACACGGCCGACGGTCTGTTCTGGCCCATCCCCATTACCCTGTCCACCGACGGTGTGACCGCGGACGGGCTGGAAGAAGGCCAGGACGTGGCGCTGTATGACGCCGAGCGCGACGAGGTTCTGGGTATTCTCACCCTGGAGGAGAAATACCACATTGACCGGGGCCATGAGTGCCGCACCATATTCGGCACCGAGGACGCCGAGCATCCGGGCGTCAAGATGGTCATGGAGCAAGGCGAGGTCAATCTGGCCGGGCCGGTGCGGGTGCTTTCCCAGGGCGGCTACCCGGAAAGCTATCCGGATATTTACCTGACCCCGGCGCAGACGCGCGATCTGTTCGAGCGTAAGGGCTGGTCCACCGTGGCCGCCTTCCAGACCCGCAACCCCATGCATCGCTCGCATGAATACCTGGCCAAGATTGCCATTGAGCTGTGTGACGGGGTGCTGGTGCATTCGCTGCTGGGCAAGCTCAAGCCTGGCGACATCCCTGCGGAGGTGCGCCAGAAGGCCATCGGCACCCTGATCGAGAACTACTTCGTGCGCGATACCGTGGTGCAGTCCGGCTATCCGCTGGACATGCGCTATGCCGGCCCGCGTGAGGCGCTGCTGCATGCGGTGTTTCGCCAGAACTACGGTTGCTCGCACCTGATTGTAGGCCGCGACCACGCCGGTGTGGGGGATTACTACGGTCCTTTTGATGCCCAGGCGATTTTCGATGAGGTGCCGGCCAGCGCCCTGCAGACCCAGCCGCTGAAGATTGACTGGACCTTCTGGTGTGATCGCTGCGAGGGCATGGCTTCCATGCGCACCTGCCCGCATGACGCCGAATATCGGCTGCTGCTCTCCGGCAGCAAGCTGCGCAAGTTGCTCTCCGAGGGCGACCCCGTGCCGGCCAACTTCAGCCGCCCCGAAGTACTCAGCATTCTGCGTGAGTACTACGAAGGCCTCGCCGACGACCAGAAAGTGAAAGTGGAGCTGTCGGGACATTCAGCGAAGTGATCGTTTTACGTGATTAAGTGATTACGTGGTTACGTCGCGGGCGGGATTGTTGCAGACCGGATAGTCTGCGTCCCGCGCCGACAGGGGCGTGATTACGTTGTTAAGTTGCCAGAAGGGGCGCTGCCTGCTGGGGTATACGGTGGGTCGGTTGGGAGTTCGTTAATTTATTGACTCAGGGAGGAGTCTGCGATGGGTTACAAGTCGTTTGAAGAACTGGATGTCTGGAAAAAGGCCTGCCAGCTGAGCGTTCAGGTCTATGATGTTATTGGAGAATCCCGGGATTTCGCCATCCGGGATCAGATCACACGCT
>PWYF01000138.1 GCA_003567955.1 Thiotrichales bacterium | reverse complement strand
CCCTCCAATACGCCGCACGCGAGGCGCGGACTAAAACGCGTGGCTGGCGGCGACCTGAGTCGCGCAAGCAGCAACACGCTGTAAGAGAGGGAGCAGCAGGCACCACGTACAGCATAGTCTTATTTACGTTGTTTTGCAGTTCCTTAAAGCATCAACCATGAAGAGCACGAAGGGCATGAAGGGGAAAATCATAATTGGCGGGCGTCTGATATTACCGGAGCCGGATGCCCGGGTTAACCACGAGGCGTCGGTCGGGTGTGTGGCTCACTGACATTTGCCGTCCCTCTGGTCCGGGGGCCCTCCAATTTACTAATCTTCATGTCCTTCATGCTCTTCATGGTTAGCGCTTTTAGTCTTTGTCGTGGAGCGCGAGCCAGTGCAGCAAGTCCTCGCGGCGCAACATGCCGAGTAGCTGGTCCTGATAGACGACCGGGGCCTGGTTGAAGCCGCTGGAGCCGAGCAGGCGCAGGGCTTCTTCCAGATCGGCTTCGGGCGCCAGGGTGCGTAGCTGGTCACGTGGCGTCATCACTGTGCTGGCGGGGGTGTTGGCCCATTCGTTGCGGTCGATACGGCGAATGTCTTCCAGTGAGACCAGGCCTCTCAGGCGGTTATCTTCTTCAATGGGGACCGCGCGCTGGCCTCGGGGCAAGAGAATCTCGTCCACCAGCCGGTCCAGGGTTAGCGTCGGTCCGGCGCTTTGGGTGCCAGTCTGCATCAGGCGGCTGACGGGAATGCCGGTGAGCGCGCGCTGGGTGAGCAGCTGCTGGTAGCCGGTGACGGCCAGCCGGTTGATAAACCAGCCGATGAAGATCAACCACAGGCCGCCAACCAGGCCGGTGCCGAACAAGGGCACGCTGACGCCAAGCACCATCAGCACGCCATTGGCAATCAGATACCAGCCAAAGAGCTGGCCGAGCATGGAAGCGGCATGGGTGGCCTTGCGGATATCGCCGGTGACGCCCCAGACAATGGCGCGCAGCACCCGGCCGCCGTCGAGCGGGAAACCCGGCACCATGTTGAACAGGGCCAGGATGATGTTGATAGTGCCCAGCCACAGCAGCACCGTGGCCAGTGGGCTGAGGCTTGCGAGGTAGGCCTGTGGGTCATCCAGTGCCTGTGCTTCCACTGGCCCGGCGGCGATATTGCCGGCGGTGAGCAGGGCAAAACCCAGTACCAGGCTGGCCAGCGGGCCGGCAATGGCCATCCAGAATTCCGCGCGCCACTCGGGCGCGTCACTTTCCAGATGCGCCATGCCCCCGAACAGAAACAGCGTAATGCGCGGCACATGCATGCCCCAGCGCCGGCCGACCAGGGCGTGCGACATTTCATGGAAGAGGATGGAGGCCACCAGCAGCACGGCGGCAATGGCGCCGGTGGACCAGGCCAGCCAGGCCGGCCAGTCGGGGTGCCAGTTAGGGAAGGCAATCATGCCCAGGCTGGCGGTGATCAGGGCGACAATAATCAGCAATGACCAGTGCAGGAAGATATCGATACCGAAAATGCGTCCGATTTTGATGCCGCTGTCCATATTGGGGGTCCGTGGGTGCTCTGCTGTGCTCATATATGGGAGGGTACAGGATAACAAGTTGCCCGGGGCTAGCGGGTTTTAAGTGTTAAGTTTCAGGTTTTAGGTCTTGTTGGTGCGCGGCGTGGCCGCGCGGTTAATCATTTGCTGGTGGGGGCGGGATGATTGAGCGGGTGCATCAGGTTGAGATTGGTTTTATTGTCTGGCTGCAGAATGCGGCGCCGTGGCTGGAAGGGCCGGCGCGGGTGCTGACGGTCGTGGGCAATGAGGTTTTCTACTTGCTGGCCCTGCCGTTGGTGTACTGGTGTATCGATCGGCGCACAGGGGTTCACCTCAGCCTGATTCTGTTGCTGGCGGTGTGGAATAACGCCGTACTCAAGCTGCTGTTTGATTTGCCGCGCCCCTTCGTGCTGGATGCGCGGGTCAGTGCGGGGGTGGAGGCTGGGGGTGGCGGGATGCCCAGCGGCCACACCCAGAATCCGCTGGTGTTCTGGGGTTATCTGATGTGGGCGTTGCGCCATCCGCTGGTATGGGCTGCGGGCCTGTTCATGCTGGTGATGGTGCCGTTGTCACGGGTGGTGCTGGGGGTGCATTTCCCCACGGATTTGCTGGGCGGGCTGGTGGCCGGCCTGTTGCTGCTGGCGGTGTTTATCTTCCTGGCGCCGGATGTGGAGCGCTGGCTGGGCCGCCAGAGCACCGTCATGCGGCTGGCCGTAGCGATTATCCCGGCCGGCTTGCTCGTGGTGCTGGCGGGGGAGGATCGTCTGGCGCTGACCGGTGGCGCGGCGCTGCTGGGAATGGCCACAGGCTTTGTGATTGAGCGCCGCTGGATCCGCTTTACGCTTTCAGGCGTGGCGATCTGGCGTCGGGCGCTGGCCTGGGTGGCCGGTATTGGCGGGATGGCCCTGTTGCTGTGGGGACTGGAGCCGGCCATGGCCGCGCTGGGTGAGCCCGGGCAACGGATCGGCCGCTATACCCTGATCGGGCTGTGGGGCGCGGCCGGCGCCCCGGCGCTGTTCATCACTCTGAAGCTGTTGCCACGCGAGCCGGTAACGCGACACGCCCCGGGCTGATTCATTCGCCGTGACAGATAGTCGGGTCCAGCCCCTCGATCCATTCACGCAGCATGTCCCGGCCCTGGGTATGGATCAGTTGGCGGCCGATCTGGGGCATGGCGCTTTCGGCAAAAGCGGGTTCTTCATCTTCGGGAACCTGTGCGCGACGGGCCATGCGCGTGAATACCGGAGAGTTCTCGGCGGGTTGCCCCGGCTTGACCGGCGGGGAGAGCACATTGATGACAAAATTCGGGTCACAAATATCACGGATGTCATCCATGTAGCGGTTGTTGACGCGGCGCCCACCCGGGTTGTGGCAATGGGCGCAGTTGGCCATCAGGTAGCCCCGGGCGCGCGCGGTAAGGTCCGTTTCAGGGTTATTGCCATCAGCGGGGATGGTGTAGGGCTGAATACGCGCGATGTCGGTGATGACCTGTGTTTCATGGTCGAGGTTATAGGCCTGGGGTTCGACTTCTGCCAACCAGCCCTGCCCGGCCCAGTAGTCAATCTGGTTGCTGCCCACGAGTTCGGCCGGGTCGTTGGTGAATTCGCCGAATTCAGAAGCGTAGGGCCGATTGAGCATGCGCGCCTTGAGCCCGATGGGGGCGCTTCCGGGCTCCTGGTCGCGGTTGGCGTGGCAATTGCTGCACTGCCTGGCATCAGGGATGGTATAGCCGAATTCATCGCTCTGGCCGCTGAACACCTCGCCACTGCCAAAGGGTTCCTCATAGTGCCAGTCGCCGTCGTGGAACTTGCCGCCGATACGTTGCAGCGACGCCTGCCAGACACCTGACTGCGGATCCTGTGACCAGATGTAGGGCAGGCCTTCCCAGAACTCGCCGTCGTCGTGATTGGCATGCTTGATCAGCAAGCGGGTCTCGATAATGCGCTCGGTGGGGGTGCCGCTGCTGGTATCGGGATAGGTGAAGGTCTTGGCGATGACCGTGCCCACGGGAAAGAGAAAATTGTCCTGGGCCTTGCTGACATCTCCGTCGGCGCTCCGGAAGGTGGCCGGCAGCGGATTGCCCTCGTCATCTTCGGGCAGAAACACCGCGCGGTGTTTAAGTGTGTAGTCCGAGAACAGTCTGGCATTGAGGGCAAAGGGAAAGCCGCCATGAGCCGGGCGGCGCGGATCGCCCAGACTGAAATCGCCGTCTTCCATGGCCGGTTCGAAGAGATTGTAATGATGCAGGGCCTCGCAGCCCTTGCGCAGACCCACACCGGTAAGCGCGATCGCCTCGCGATTGATGCCGGCTTCGTCATGGCCCTCGCAGGCGGCGGCGAGTTCGGTTGCCAGAGAATCAGCGGATGAGCCGTTGCCCGAGCAGCCTGGCAGCATTATCACGAGGAGGGCGAACAACACGTATCGCGCGCCTGCATGGAGGTTGGTCTGCACTGTATTCAAAATGTATTCCTCAGTGGTCACAGATGCCCGGGTCCATATTAACAATCCATTGACGAATCAGGGCGACGCCTTCTGTATGAATCTGTTCCCGTCCGATTCTGGGCATGGCGAAGTACTCCGAGCCCTGAGCACTGATACGGGAATGAAGCCCGCCGGGGTTATCGTCGTTACCCGGGTTGATGTTGTTCATGCCGATCAGGTTCCCGGAACACAAGGGCCGCTGGAATTCCATATAAAAGCCTTTTGTTCCGCCACGAGCCTGATTGTGGCAATGCACGCAGTTTGCCTCCAGATAGCCCCGGGCGCGGGCGTCGAGATCAGCCTCGATATTGTCGCCGTCGCCGGGCAGGTTGTAGGGCTGGATGCGTTCGATATCCGTGATCACCCCGGTGGTGTTGTCCAGGGTGTAGGCTTGAGGTTCGACATCGATCAACCAGCCCTGCGCGGCCCAGTAGTCGATCTGGTTGGTGTCGGTCAGTCCGGCCGGGTCATTGGTGAATTCCGCGAATTCAGAGGCATAGGGCCGGTTGAGATGGCGGGCCTTTAGACCGATGGGGGCGGTGCCGGCGTCCTGGTCCGGGTTGACGTGACAGACCCGGCAGTCGTTGCGTGAGGGGATGAGATAGGGGTGCTCCCCTTCATCAGCCTGGCCGGAAACCGTCAGACCCGGGTCGTTCGGGTCCGGGTAGTGCCATTGACGGGCCTCGCTGAACCAGCCGCCAAGGTTCTGGCGCCGGGCGATCCATTCGTTGGTCGTCTCATCCTGTTCCCAGATATAGGCCACCCCTTCCCAGCTTGCGCTGCCATCATCCGTGTTGCGGTGCTTGATCAGCAGTCGGGTTTCGATCAGTCGTTCCACCGGCCCGCCGGGCGCGCTGGTGTCGGGGTAAGTGAAGGTCTTGGCAATGACCGTGCCCACCGGGAACAGGAAATTGTCGTTGGCCTTGCCCAGATCGCCTGTGCCCGGTTCACCATCAGGGCTGCTGCCGGCATCACGGTAAGTGGCCGGGATAAACGCACCGTTGTCGTCCTTGGGTAAAAAGACAATGCGGTGCTTGGTGGTGTAGTCGGTAAACAGCGCCGTGTTCAGTCCATAGGGCAGGCCCTGGTATTCGCCATCTACCACCAGCGGCCGGCGCGGGTCGCCGCGTTCAAAGCCTGTGTCGGGGTTGGGGGCGAAGAGATTGTACTGATGCAGCTCCATGCAGGCATTGTCAGGCGAGGCGCTGCTGGACAGGGCAATAGCCTGGCGGTTGAGCCCCTCGCCGTCATGTGAGGCGCAGGCCGTGGCCAGGCTGGTGCCGCCGGAAGACGAGCTGTCGGCGCAGCCGACGAGCAACAGAACCGCAGTGAGCGCCAGCGGGCGCCATGAATGAGAAGACATGGTGTGATTGATCTTCTGTCTTGCGCTCAGACGGTCATGACTCAGTCACAGATATCGGCCGGCATTTGCTCAATCCATTCGCCGATCACTGCGGCACCTTCTGCATGCACCAGCTGTCGCGCCACCCGTGGCATCGCACCGCTTGCATCACCCGGGATATTGATCCGCTGATGGACATCCCCGGTGACGTCGGGATCGCCCGGGGTGATCCGATTCTGGCCGAAGAGGTTGGCCGAGCAAAATTCACGCTGGAACTCGAGATAGAAGTCCTCCACGCTGCCGCGCACCTGGTTGTGGCAATGCGCGCAGTTGACTTCCAGATAGCCGCGGGCGCGGGCGGTGAGATCGGCGTAGTCTGCTTCGTCATCTCCGCTGTCGAGCGGCAGGTTATAAGGCAGGGTGCGTTCTATATCGGTAATAATCTGGGTGTCGCTGTCCAGGGTGTATGCGGCCGGCTCGACGTCGACCAGCCAGCCCTGGTCCACCCAGAAATCAATCTGGTTGCGCCCGCTGTCCGCCGTCAGCTCAGCCGGGTCAGCAGTGAATTCATCAAACTCCGAGGCATAAGGCCGGTTGAGAAAGCGGGCCTTCAATCCAATAGGCGCAGTGCCGGCATCCTGGTCGGCATTACGGTGACATTCAATGCAATTAGAGCGCGAGGGGATGGCGTAGATGTTTTCCCCCTCGGCATTGCTGCCGGAAATCGTCTGGTCCGGGTCATTGGGGTCGGGATAATGCCAGTTTCTGGCTTCATCAAAGATGCCGCCGAAGTTCAGTCGGTGAGCGATCCACTCATCAGTGGCCTCGTCCTGCTCCCAGACGTAAGTCACGCCTTCCCAGCGTTCACTGCCGTTACTGGTGTTGGTGTGCTTGATTAGCAGCCGGGTTTCGATGACTCGTTCCACCGCTCCGCCGGGGGCGCTGGCGTCGGGGTAGGTGAAGGTCTTGGCAATCACTGTGCCTACCGGAAAGATGAAGTTGTCATTGGCCTTGCCCAGATCGCCGGTGCCGGGGGTGCCGTCCGGATAGCTGCCGGCATCACGGTATTCGGCAGGGATAAAGTCGCCGTTATCGTCCTTAGGCAGAAAAACAATGCGGTGCTTGGCGGTGTAGTCGGAGAATAGCGCCGTGTTGAGTACATAGGGCAGGCCCTGGTATTCACCCTCGACAACCAGTGGCCGGCGCGGATCACCACGCAGGAAGCCTTCGGCCTCGTTGGGGGCGAAGAGGTTGTACTGGTGGAGCTCCATGCAGGCGTTGTCGGGCGAGATGCTGCTGGACAGGGCAATGGCTTCGCGATTGAGTCCTTCACCATCGTGTGAACTGCATGCGTTGCTCAGGGGAGAGCCGCCGCCAGAGGATGAACCGCTGGAACAGGCAGCAGTGAATACCGCCACTGCAACAATGGACCCGATGCGCACCTGTAAAGTCATATCAGAAAACCTCTACACCCTGCATATAGAAGGGGCGACAACCCTTGGACTTCAGGTTGCCGCCCCGGTTCGCTT
>PWYF01000215.1 GCA_003567955.1 Thiotrichales bacterium | reverse complement strand
TGCGTTCGCGCATGCGCACGCACATCAAGCGCACCCTGCGCGCGATTGAAAGCGGCGACGCCAAGGCCGCCGAGGAAGCCCGCAAAACCACCGCGCCGGTCATTGACGGCATGGTCACCAAGGGCCTGATCCACCGCAACAAGGCCGCGCGCTACAAGAGCCGCCTCAACAAGCACATCCGCGAAATCGCAGCAAAATAACCCGCAGCCGCGCTCCGCGCGGTGTGGGAAAGCGGGAAGGTTGTAAGAAGTCTCAAGACTTTCCCGCTTTAGACTTTCCCGCCTTCCCGCAGTCACCTGAGCGGCGCACCGCCGCTCAGGTGACCACCATATTATCCCGATGCACCAGCTCGGGTTCGTCCACATAGCCCAGAATCTCGCTGATCCTGTCGCTGGGCTGGCCCGCCAGGCGGCGGCATTCATCGGCATTGTAGTTGACCAGCCCGCGGGCGATCTCGCGCCCCTGTGGATCACGAAAAGCCACCACATCACCCCGGCGGAAGTCCCCTTCCACGCCGGTGACCCCCACCGCCAGCAGGCTGCGGCCGGATTCCCCGATCACCCGGGCCGCGCCCTCATCCAGCAACAGCCAGCCTTTCACCCGCAGGTGGCTGTTGATCCACTGCTTGCGTGCCGCCAGCGGCTCACGGTGCGGCAGCAGCAGGGTGCCGGTTGACTCACCCGCGGCAATATCATGCAACACCCGTGTATCACGGCCACCGGCAATCAGCGTGGCCGCCCCGCCACGCGCGGCCACCGTGGCCGCTTCTACCTTGGTCTGCATGCCGCCACGGCCGAGCATGCCGGGCGTGGGCGTCGCCATTGCCCCCAGTCGGGGATCGCCGGCCTCGGCCTCATTAATCAGCTTCGCGTCGGGGTTGCGACGGGGGTCTTCCTCAAACAGCCCGGCCTGGTCGGTGAGGATCACCAGCAGATCGGCCTCCACCAGATTCGCCACCAGCGAGGCCAGCGTATCGTTATCGCCGAAACGCAGCTCCTCGGTGCTCACCGTGTCGTTTTCGTTGACCACCGGAATCACATTCAGATCCAGCAGGGTTCGCAAGGTACTGCGGGCATTGAGATAGCGCTGGCGGTCGGTGAGGTCGGAATAGGTCAGCAACACCTGCGCGGTATGCAGCCCGTGGCGCTGGAAGGCCTGCTCCCAGGCCTGCACCAGCACCATCTGCCCCACCGCCGCACTGGCCTGCAGCTCGTTCAGCGGTTCGGGCCGGCGCGACCAGCCCAGGCGCACCAGCCCGGCCGCCACCGCGCCGGAAGAGACCACCACAAAACGCTTGCCCGCCTTGTGCAGCGCCGCGATCTGGTCCACCCAGGCAGCAATCGCCTCTTCATCCAGCCCCCGGCCGTCATTGGTGACCAGCGAACTGCCCACCTTGACCACCCAGCGCCGGCTGGCGCCATATGATTTGCGATCTTTCATAAAATCTCCCCGCGCTGCGCGCGGGTGTTGTATACCCAACGTCTAAAGTTTTAGGTCTTAAGTCTTAAGACTTTTTGGCTGGTGCTTCGCACTTCGCAGTATACGCGCTGCTGGCGCGCATTCTTAAGACATAAGACTTTAGACCTGAGACGCCCGCGCGTCAGCGCGGGCTTACGCCTCGTCTTCCTCGCGACGGGCTTCTATCGCCCGCATGATGTCTTGCGCCAGGCGTTCGGTGCCCTCGCCGTTGACCGCCGAGATGGCGTATACCGGGCCCTGCCAGCCCAGCGTCTGGACCAGTTCTTCCGCTGCGCTGTCGCGTTCATCGGGCGGCAGCAGGTCCATCTTGTTCAGCACCAGCCAGCGCTCCCGTTCCATCAATTGCGGGTCAAAAGCGCCCAGCTCCTGCTCTATGGTGCGCACATCCTCGGCCGCGCTGCCGCCGGCCTCGCGTGGCCCCATGGCCACCAGGTGCAGCAGCAGGCCGGTGCGCTGTATATGCTTGAGGAACTGTATCCCCAGCCCCGCGCCCTCGGCCGCGCCCTCGATCAGGCCCGGGATGTCGGCCATCACAAAGCTGCGGTGCTGCTCCACCCGCACCACGCCCAGATGCGGGTGCAGGGTGGTAAAGGGGTAGTCCGCCACCCGCGGCCGCGCCCCGGAGACCGCGCGTATCAGCGTGGACTTGCCGGCATTGGGCAGCCCCACCAGCCCCACATCGGCCAGCAGTTTGAGCTCCAGGCGCAGCCGGCGGGCTTCAGCCGGCTTGCCGGGCGAGCTCTGGCGCGGCGCGCGATTGGTGCTGCTCTTGTAGCGGGCATTGCCAATGCCGTGCCAGCCCCCGCGGGCCACCAGCAGGCGCTGGCCATGCTCAACCAGATCCCCCAGCAGCTCGTCGGTGGCCTCGTCATAGACCAGCGTACCTACCGGCACCGGCACTACTTCATCATCGCCACTGGCGCCGGTGCGCTGGCGGCCGGCGCCGGCCTCGCCGGCCCGGGCCTTGTACTTGCGGGTCACGCGGAAATCCGCCAGCGTGTTGATGTTGCCATCGGCCTCCAGCCACACGCTGCCGCCATCGCCCCCGTCGCCCCCGTCGGGGCCACCTTTGGCAATGAACTTCTCGCGCCGGAAGCTCACGCAGCCATCGCCGCCGCGCCCGCCCAACACATCAATTGTGGCTTCATCAACAAATTTCATACATTGCTACCGCAATGCCCGCGCTGCGCGCGGGTGTTGTAAGTCTAAGGTTTTAGGTCTTAAGACGTCTTAAGACTTAAGACCTTGGACTTAAGACGCCCATGCTACGCATGGGCAAAAAAAACCCCGCGGCATCGCGGGGTTTTTCCGATCCGGATGCCCGCCCGCTCAGTCAGTTTCGATGCTGACGAATTTGCGACTGTGCGGGCCACGGGTGGCGAACTTCACTTTGCCGTCGGCAAGTGCGAACAGCGTGTGATCACGCCCCAGGCCAACGTTCTCGCCAGCATGAAAGCGGGTGCCGCGCTGGCGCACCAGGATGTTGCCGGCGCGCGCCGCCTGGCCACCAAACAGCTTCACGCCAAGGCGTTTTGACTCTGAGTCGCGCCCGTTACGAGTACTGCCGCCTGCTTTCTTGTGTGCCATGAGTACTACCCTCTGAAATCGTGCGAATTACTTGTCGCTGTCCTTTGAAGCCTTCTTCGCCGCCGGCTTTTTGGCGGTTGAAGCCTTCTTCGTGGTGGAAGCAGACTTCTTCGCGGTGCTGGCGGACTTCTTCGCCGCCGGCTTCTTGTCACCGCCGGCCTTGCTGGCCGCAGGCTTCTTAGCGGTGCTGGTTGCCTTCTTTTCCTCAGCCGGCTTGTCAGCCGATTCGCTGGCGGGCTTCGCCTTCGCGCTGCCACCGCCCTTGCCAATGCCGGTGATCTCCACCTCGGTGTAATCCTGGCGGTGACCCTGGCGCTTCATGTGGTGCTTGCGGCGCTTGAACTTGATGATCTCGACCTTGTCACCCCGCACCGCGGCGCGAATCGTGGCCTTCACGGTGGTGCCGCTGACCAGCGGCTGGCCAATGGTGACATCCTTGCCCTCGCCGACCATCAGCACTTCATCAAACTCAACCGTGGCGCCGGGCTCACCCGGCAGCTTCTCGACGCGCAGCACGTCGCCTTGTGCAACTCGATACTGCTTGCCGCCCGTACGAATAACCGCGTACATCAGGATGTTCTCCGAAAGTGCGATGGAACCTGCGTGAAAGACCGCGGATTGTAGCCGCCAGCGGGGTCAAGGTCAAACCCCGCGCGCCTTTTGCGGGCCATCACAGGGGGTTTTTCACGCCGCCGGGATTGGTCAAGGCGGCTATCCCTGTTATATCCTGCCTGCGCCAGCAATCACCGGCTCAGCCGGTCTGCTCATAACCGGCCAAAGCCACACGGATATGCCAATGGACCTCAGCACAATCCTGGCCCCGATCACCAACGATATGGAGCGTGTGGACCGGCTGGTCCATGACTCGCTGGCCTCCGACGTGCCCCTGATCGGCCAGCTCGGCCATTACATTGTCAACAGCGGCGGCAAACGCCTGCGCCCCGCGTTGGTGCTGATGAGCGCGCGGGCCTGTGGCTGCGGTGACAATGACCAGGTGCACATCAACATGGCCGCCTGCATCGAGTTCATCCATACCGCCACCCTGCTGCACGACGACGTGGTCGATGACTCGCGCCTGCGCCGGGGTCGCGAGACCGCCAATCAGCGCTGGGGCAACGAGGCCAGCGTGCTGGTGGGTGATTTTATCTATTCGCGCGCGTTCCAGCTCATGGTCACCAGCGACAGCCTGCGGGTACTCAAGCTGCTCGCCGACGCCAGCAACACCATCGCCGCCGGCGAGGTGGAGCAACTCAGTAATGCTCACAACCCCGAGCTCGACGAAGCCACCTATATGGAAGTTATCCGCCGCAAGACCTCCACCCTGTTCAGCGCCGGCTGCGAACTCGGCGGCATCCTCGGCGGACAGAGCGAAAACGTCATCGAGGCGCTGGGCCGCTACGGTATCCACCTGGGCAACGCCTTTCAGCTCGTTGATGATCTGCTCGACTACCAGGGCGATGTCAGCGTCATCGGCAAAAACATCGGCGATGATCTCAACGACGGCAAGACCACCCTGCCGCTGATTCACGCCATCCGCCACGGCAGCCCCGAACAGGCCGAGCTGGTGCGCAAGGCCATCCGCGAGGGCGACGGCAACCGCATCGACGAGATCATCGCGGCCATTGAATCCACCGGGGCAATCGCCTACACTCGCGAGCTTGCGAGCCGGGAGTCCCGCGCGGCCAGTGAAGCGCTCTCCGCACTGCCACCCACGCCTTACCGGGACGCCATGCGCCAGCTTGCCGAATTCGCCATGGCCCGCACATACTGAACATTCGGGGTATAGCTCAGCCTGGTAGAGCGCTGCCTTCGGGAGGCAGAGGTCGTAGGTTCAAATCCTGCTACCCCGACCAAATAAAAAAAGCCCGGGCCTTGCCCGGGCTTTTTCGTTGTAAGCGGGAAAGTCTAAAGTCTTAAGACGTCTTTGCCCGCACCTTGTGCGGGTGTCTAAAGTCTGAGGTTTCAGGTCTTAAGACGTCTTAAGACGTCTTAAGACATTAGACTTAAGACTTAAGACGCCCGCGAAGCGAGGCCTTCCCCGCCTTCCCACCTTCCCACGCCCGCGCTACGCGCGGGTTACAGTCTCCAGTTCCGCCCGGTCATCCACGGCTTTTCCGGACCACGATAGAGCCGGGCGGCCTCGGTGGCAAAGCGGATATAACGTGCCCGGGCTTCAACCGTCGGCGCGACAAAACGCTCGTCGTCAGTCAATGCGGGCGCTTTATGTGACTTGCCAGCAACCCTGCGCCAGGCTTCGCGCTCCGCTTCATTCAGCTTGTTCATACCAGCTCCTGAGTTCATCCAGCCGACCACCCATCTCAAAGATATCCAGGTACTCACCGAGCAGCGCCCAATCAACGGACTGTCCACCCGCAGCGGCCGCCTGCAGCAGATGACGAATATCCAGCCAGTCCCGGTCAGCCCGGGTGGCGTCATTAAAAGCTGCCTGAATCTTAAGGCCAATAATATCCTCAACCCGCGCAACAGGCACCTCGACTTGCGGGCTGACTTCCAGGCGTTGTGCTCTTGAAAGCATGGAAAGCGATGGCCGGCGAAAGGCGTGGAGGATATCAATCCGGCCCCAGGCATCATCCTGGCCACGGTAATGGGAGACGTTCTCAGAGGTAAAAACACGTTCGTAGCCAAACGCTTCAAAAATAGCGTGCGCCTTGTCCAGGTCATCCGCATACAGGATGAAATCAAGGTCCACGGTTGCGCGCTGCACACCCCGCATGGCCATACCAAAGCCACCAATCAGCGCAAAATGAACGCCTGCGCGATCCAGCGCGGCCGTGACCTCGGAAAGCACCCGGATAAAGTCCATGGAGCAAGAATAGCATTTTGCCCACGCTTCGCGGGCGTCTTAAGTCTAATATCTTAAGACGTCTTAAGACATTAGACTTAAGACTTAAGACGCGCGCGAAGCGAGGCCTTTCCCGCTTTCCATAATAAGTTTGAGACTTTTTTATAAAGGAGTATCATCCATAGACGGAATGCAGTATAGCCACGGACCGGGCCGACTCTTGTTTTTAAACGTCCCGGGAGTATTCACCTTTGCCCCCCCGCCGCCCGAAATCGCCAGCCACCCTGGGTCCCGTATCCAGTTTGGCGCTGGCCAGACAACAACCAGCGATTGCTGGCGGGCTGCCCTTAAGCTCCCAAAAAGATTCCGAACACAAGCTCGAAACCCCCGGTAGCCTGACCGGGAGTGTCGGCCCGGGCCAGGACTTTCCGACATTAAACCGGGCCCTCGGCTATCTGGCTCACTTCCAACCCATCGGGTTTTCCCCTGATTCCCCCGTCTTGAGAATTTGCCTGGCGCCTGATTTCGTGATGCAGGAACAAATCAAGGTCGCCGGCTTCAACCTGGCATGGATTGAAATCATCCCCGCCTGGTGGCTGGAAAACAAAACGCCTTTCGAAACAGTCATCGACCGCGAAGCCTTAACACGGAACGTGCTTGATGGCCCTTATGAGGGCGCCAGCTACGCAGCCTTTTCCGCCCTGCGAGGCGGTTCCCTGCCGATGATTCGCCAGATGTTCGTAATGACCGACACCGGCCCCGCCAATGACCGGGATGGCGTCACGGTTGTCGGCCCCGGCAGCTCGGAATGGCATCGCATCGACCCCGAAGCGCCTGTCGGTATCCGCAATGCCGGTGGGAGCGGAGTACGTGCAGCCCAGGGCGCCCGTATCTCGATTCCTGAAACCTGCTGGGATAATGCCGGTGGCAACGCCCTGTCGATGCTCAGCAGTCACCTGTACGGACCGGGGGTTCATATTCACAAGGCCCGCATGCGGGGCATACTCTCCGCCAACTCGACCGGTCGTTGCAGACAAGCGGA